>NZ_JBCOAQ010000021.1:0-9292 GCF_040226735.1 Intestinimonas sp. RTP31139st1_F5_RTP31139_211217
TGCCACAAGCATGCGCGGACTTGATCGGTTCACGCTTGGCTCTCCTCTTCCTCTTGACACTTGCTCACCAGGGCCCAGTCCACCCGGCGGTCCACAATGCTCTCCACCTTGATGTGGAGGCCGTGGGTATCCACTTCCACCTTGCTCCCGTCCTCGGGGATGACGGAGAGCTGATCAAACACCAGCCCGCCCAGGGTGTCGGACTCCTCGTCCTCGGGGAACTCCATCTCCAGGGCCTCGGCCACGTCCTCCAGTTCCGCCGAACCGGAGATGCGCCACAGGTTGGGCTCGAGCTGGATGATCTCCTGATCCTCCTGGGGATCGAATTCATCGTAGATATTGCCCACGATCTCCTCCAGCAGGTCCTCCATGGTCACCAGCCCCGAGGTGCCGCCATACTCGTCCACCACGATGGCCATGTGGACCTTCTTGCTCTGCATATCCCGGAACAGCACGTCGGCCCGAACCGACTCAGGAATGAAATAGGCGGCGCGCAACAGCTCCTTCAACGGCTTGGGCGATGCCCGCCGGGCATTGAGGAGGTAGTCCCGGGTGCTGAGGATACCCACGATGTCGTCCGCGTCCTCCTCATAGACCGGGAAACGGGAGAGACCGGAGTCCTCGATGGTCTGGACGATCTCCTCGTCGGTATCCCCGGTCCAGAGCATCACCATGTCGGTGCGGTGGACCATTACGTCCTCGGCCACGGTGTCGTTGAAATCGAAGACGTTTTCGATCATCTCTTTTTCGTCCGCCTCGATGGAGCCCTTCTCCTCGCTCAGATCCATAAGGGCGCGGAGCTCATCCTCCGACACCGACTGGAGCCCCGCGTCCGGCTTGATGCGGGTGATGCGGAGAAACGCGTTGCAGAGTCGGTTCAGCGCCCGGCCAAAGGGACCGATGGCGGCGGAGAGCAGCGCTCCCGCCAGGAACAGGACGGCACCTGCCAGTATGTAGGGCCATAACGGGTCCGGCAGCAAAACAGATTCCCCCTTGAAACATGGCTCCGCCCGCCGTTCCGGCGGCGGAGGTACGATTTGGGGGTATTATATCACAGTATCTAAAATTTTTCACTATAAAGTTCAAAACCTCTTTTTATTATGCTATACTGGGGACTGTCGAGAATGCGGGCGTGCCCGGAGCGCGCCGGATATGCGGAGGGGCCGGGTGCCGTGGACGCCCGCGTTCCATCTGAGTTTGGGAGATGAGACCGCCATGAGGGAACCCGCCGAACTGCTGCCTCCCCAGTCCCTGGATTTTCTGGATTTTCTGCGCCGGGCCGTCTTTGCCGTGGTGATCGGGCTGCTGGTGGGGATCGTGGGCGTCGCCTTTCACTACGGCATCGACTTTGTCACCGAGCTGCGCCAGGCCCACCCCCGCCTCATCCTTCTGCTGCCGGTAGGCGGGCTGTCCATCATCCTTCTCTACCGCACCTGCGGGATGGAGAAGGACCGCGGCACGAATCTGGTGCTGGTGGCCGTCCGGGAGCATGAACCCATGAAGCTGCGCACCGCCCCCCTCATCTTTCTCTCCACCGTCATCACCCATCTGGTGGGCGGCTCCGCCGGCCGGGAGGGGGCCGCCCTCCAGTTGGGCGCCTCCATCTCCAACAAGATCGCCCACCGGCTGGGCGTGGAGCCGGAGGAGGGACGGATGCTCACGGTCTGCGGCATGGCGGCCGCCTTCTCCGCCCTCTTCGGCACCCCCCTCACCGCCGCCATCTTCGCCCTGGAGGTGGTGCATGTGGGGATCATCCAATACGCCGCCCTGGTCCCGGCCTTTCTCTCCTCCCTCACCGGCTTTCTGCTGGCCGGATACCTGGGCGTCCCTCCCACGGCCTATACCGTCTCCGGCCTTCCCGTCCTCTCCCCCCTGGCGCTGGTCCAGGTGGTGGTGATGGGCGGCCTGTGCGCCGCCCTCTCCGTTCTTTTCTGCAAGGTGATGCACGGCACCGGCCGCCTTTACGCCAAATACCTCCCCGACGCCCGGGTGCGGGCCGTGGCGGGCGGCTTCATCATGATCGGCCTCTCCCTGTTGGACGGCGGGCTCTCCGACCAGGTCTATAACGGCGCGGGCGGGAATCTGGTCCAGGCCGCCGTCACCGGAAACGGCGCAGGCGTGGAACCCTGGGGCTTTCTGGTGAAAATCGTCTTTACCGCCCTCACCCTGGGGGCCGGCTTCCGGGGTGGCGAGATCGTCCCCACCTTTGCCTGCGGGGCCACCTTCGGCTGCGTGGCCGGGCCGCTCATCGGCCTCTCCCCCTCCTTCGGCGGCGCGTTGGGCACTGTGGCCGCCTTCTGCGGCGTGACCAACTGCCCTCTCTCCTCCATCCTCCTGGCCTATGAGCTTTTCGGCGGCGGCGGGCTGCCCCTCTTTGCCCTGGCCATCGCCGTGTCCTACCGTCTGTCCGGGTACACAGGTCTGTATAGCGAGCAGCAAATCGTATATTCTAAGCGTACCCCCCATCAAATCGATAAAAAGGCGGAATAAGCATATGCAGGCTGTTCTCTATCACGGCGGGCCCATCCTGACCATGGAGCCAGGCCCCCGTCCGGAGGCCCTTCTCACCAGAGGCGGAGCCATCGCCGCCCTGGGAGCCCTCTCAGAGCTCTCCTCCCTGGTCCCCGGCGCACGTCGGGTCGACCTGGAGGGCCGTACCCTCCTTCCCGCGTTCCTGGACCCCCATTCCCACATCACGGCCCTGGCCGCCACCCTCTCCCTGTGCCAGCTGGGCGCGGCGAACTCCTTCGAGCAGATCGGCCTTGCCCTGCGCGCCTTCGCGGAAGCGCGGCGCCTGCCTCCCGACGCCTGGGTCATGGGCTTTGGCTACGACCACAATGTGCTCGCCGAGCGCGTACACCCCACCCGTCAGGTCCTGGACCGCTTCTTTCCCCGTGCGCCGGTGCTCATCACCCACGCCTCCGGACACATGGGCGTGGCCAACTCCAAGGCCCTGGCCCTGATGGGCGTGACGGCGGAGACCCCCGACCCGGAGGGCGGACGCATCGGCCGGGAGGCCGACGGCAGGACCCCCAGCGGCTATCTGGAAGAGCTCGCCTTCCGGCAGGCCACCGCCAAGGTCCCCATGGACCGCGCCGCTGACGCCGCCGCGGCCCTGGACGCGGCCCAGCAGATCTACCTTTCCCGCGGCATCACGCTGATCCAGGACGGCCTCACCGGCGCGGATGAGTTTCAAATGCTCTCCGCCGCCGCCCGGGCCGGCGTCTTTACGGCCGATGTGGTGGGCTACGCCGACCTCAAGAAGGCCCCGGAGCTCTCGTCGTCCCCCTGTTGGCAGACGCCCGTGGGCGGGTTTCGCCTGGAGGGCTGGAAGATTTTTTTGGACGGCTCCCCCCAGGGTCGCACAGCCTGGATGCTGGAGCCCTATCAGGGCGGCGACGGGACCTATACCGGCTACCCCATCTACTCGGATGAAGAGGTGACCGGCTTCGTGCGCCGCGCTCTCTCCGACGGGGCGCAGCTTCTGGCCCACTGCAACGGGGACGCGGCCGCGGCGCAGTATATCCGCTGCTGCCGCAGGGCGCAAGAGGAGACGGGCCGCGCCGTCCGGGACATCCGCCCGGTAATGATCCATTCCCAGCTCGTCCGCCCGGAGCAGTTGGCCGAGATGAAGGAGCTGGGAATCCTCCCCTCCTTTTTTGCCGCCCACCTGTGGTATTGGGGCGACATCCATGTGGAAAACTTCGGGGCGCGGCGGGCCGCCTCCATCTCCCCCCTGGGGGCGGCGGAGCGGCTGGGCCTTTCCTATACCCTCCACCAGGACACCCCCGTCATCCAGCCGGATATGCTCGAGAGCGTCTGGTGTGCCGTAAACCGGGTCACCCGGAGCGGAGCCGTGCTGGGGCCGGAATACCGCGTCTCCCCCTGCGCAGCCCTCCGGGCCGTGACGGCAAACGCCGCCTACCAGTACCGCATGGAGGGGCGGCGGGGCACCCTTGCCCCCGGCAAGGCCGCTGATCTGGTGCTGCTGGACCGCGACCCCACCGCTGTTCCGCCGGAGGACATCCGCGGAATCCGGGTGCTGGAGACCATCAAGAATGGAGTTCGGGTGTTTCAGGCGTGATCTCTCCCGTCAGTCCGATCTCGGTGCGCAGTTCCAGCAGAAAGCTGTGGGCGGCATAAAACCGGATGACAACTTCCATGTCCTTCTTCTGCGCCGGACACAAGCTGCCGTTCAGCAGGGAAAAGCGCAGTGCGTCCGCATCATCCTTGGATATGGTGGACAAATAGGACTTGATGTAGGCAGGATAGAGCCAGAAGAGGAATTCTGTCATCTTGATACCTCCTATAATTAAGAACTTTGTATTCCCATTACAGGAGAACTATATGTTCATTACAAATAGGAGGCTTCATGGAATTGTTTTCTGTCATACTGCGAGAAGAACGCCTAAAGTTGGGCATCAAGCAAAAAGATATGGCCGGCTTGTTGAGCATTACACCGAGAGCCTATCAGTATTACGAAGAGGGAAAGCGTTTTCCCGATTTTCATGGGCTTTTAAAGATTGCAGACTGCTTGCATATTTCAATCGATTATTTGGTCGGCCGAAAAGACGAACGCGCCTGACGGTCCCCACGCCCCCTACTTCTTGATAAGGAGTCCTTCTCCATGAACATCTTCGACATCATGGGTCCCATCATGGTGGGGCCGTCGTCCTCCCACACGGCGGGGGCGGCACGCATCGGCCTCATCACCCGCCATCTGCTGGGGAGCCGGCCCGCGGCGGCGGAGCTGCTCCTCCACGGCTCCTTTGCCGCCACCGGCAAAGGGCACGGCACCGACCGCGCCCTGGTGGCCGGGCTCCTGGGCATGCAGCCCGACGATCCCCGCATCCCCCGCGCCTTTGCTCTGGCCCGCGAGGCGGGCATGGAGCTCCGGATCTCCACCGCCGTCATCCGCGGCGCCCACCCCAACACCGTCATCCTCCGGGTCCGGGACCGGGAAGGGCGGGCACTGGAGGTCAACGCCTCCTCCCTGGGTGGCGGCCGGGTACGGGTCAACGCCATCGACGGGATGGAATGCACCTTCACCGGGGACTACCCCACCCTCATCATCCGCAATGAGGACCGGCCCGGCGCCGTGGCGGAGGTCACCTCCATCCTTTCCCGCCGGCAGGTGAACATCGCCACCATGCAGCTCTACCGGGACCGCAGGGGCGGTCTGGCCGTCATGGTGCTGGAGAGCGACCAACCCATCTGGCGGGAGGCCGTCGACGAGCTGCGCGCCGCCGTCGGCATCGTAAAAGTGACCTATCTCAATATGGAGGGGGAGGAGTAAAATGGCCTTTGTCTCTGTGGAAAACCTGCTGCGCGCCGCCGGTGACATGCCCCTGTGGGAGGCCGTCCTCACCGACGATCTCCGGGACCGAGGCGGAGAACGGGACACCTCCTGGGAAAAGATGACCCGTCTGTGGCGGGCCATGGTGGAGTCCGTGGAGGGCTACGACCCTGCGCGGCGCTCCGCCTGCAACCTCACCGGCGGGGATGCCCGGAAGGTGGAGACCCGCGCCGTCTCGCTGGCGGGGCCAGTGCTCACCGATATCATCGCCACCGCCCTGAAGGTGGGGGAGTGCAACGCCTGCATGGGCCGCATCGTGGCCGCCCCCACCGCCGGGGCCAGCGGCGTGCTGCCCGCGGTGCTGCTGCCCATCCGGAAAAAATACGACTTCTCCGAGGAGGAGATGGTAAAGGCTCTCTATGTCTCGGCCGGCTTCGGCCAGGTCATCGCCACCCGCGCCTCCATTGCCGGGGCGGAGGGCGGCTGTCAGGCGGAGATCGGCTCGGCCTCCGCCATGGCCGCCGCTGCGCTGGTCTCCCTGCTGGGGGGCTCGCCGGAGCAGATGGCCGCCGCCTGCGCCACCGCCCTCCAGAACCTGCTGGGACTGGTGTGCGACCCGGTGGCCGGACTGGTGGAGGTCCCCTGTGTCAAGCGAAACGTCATCGGCGCGGTCAACGCCCTCACCGCCGCGGAACTGGCCCTGGCGGGAGTGGAGAACGTCATCCCCTGCGACGAGGTCATCGATGCCATGCGCGCCGTGGGCGACGTGATGCCCGCCGCCCTCCGGGAGACCGGCGGCGGCGGGCTGGCCGCCACCCCCACCGGACGGAGGATCGCCGAGGAGCTGCTGGGCCCGTAAAGCCGTTGCGCGGTTTCCATCTTTTGTGGTATACTGTCTCCGACCCCAAAAAGGAGTTGCTGTCTATGTTTACTTTCCATCACTTCAATTTCAACGTTCTGGATCTGGAGCGGAGCCTGCGTTTTTACAAAGACGCGCTGGACCTGACGCCGGTGCGGGAAAAGGAGGCCGCCGACGGCTCCTTCAAGCTGGTCTATCTGGGGGACGGCGCCACCGGCTTTGAGCTGGAGCTCACCTGGCTGCGGGACCGTGCCGAGCCCTACGACCTTGGAGAGGGCGAGTTCCATCTGGCCTTCTCCGTGCCCGACCTGGACGCCGCCCACAAACGGCACGCGGCCCTGGGCTGCATCTGCTTTGAGAATCCCGCCATGGGCATCTATTTCATAGAAGACCCGGACGGCTACTGGATCGAGATCGTCCCGGAGAGGAAGTGACACATGGCCCGTACCAATGAGGGCGGGCGCCTCGCCTACGCCGACCTTCTGCGGGTGATGGCCATGCTGGCGGTCATCGTCCTGCACGTCTCCGGCGGCTGGCTGGAGTCCCTCCCGGTGGGCACCGCAGACTGGCACGCCCTCAATGTGTGGGACAGCCTGTGCCGCTGGTGTGTGCCGGTCTTCGTCATGTGCAGCGGCATGTTTCTGCTGGACCCCAAAAAGGCGCTCTCCTGGCCCTCCCTTTTCCTCCGCTACATTCTGCGGATGGTCACGGCCCTGCTCTTCTGGGGCACCGCCTACCGCCTGCTCTATGAGCTTGTCGCCGGGACCCTGCGCCCCGCCAGTCTGCCCCGCGTCCTCTATGCGGTGATCCTGGGGAACACCGAGACCCACCTGTGGTATCTCACCATGACGATCGGCCTCTATCTCCTCACCCCTCTGCTGCGCGCCTTTGTCCGCGGGGCCAAGCGGAGCGATTTTCACTGGTTCTTTCTGGTGTACGCCCTCTTTATGCTGGTCATCCCCCTTTTCCTCCGTCTCCGTGGGAGCCAGACCGTCGCCCTCTACGCCAACCGGCTCTATCTCAACTTTACCCTGGGCTTTCCGCCCCTGGCCTTCGTGGGGTATTATCTGGCGGGCTACTATCTGAAGACCTATACCCTGGGCCGCCTGGCCGAGGGGCTCATCTATGCGTTGGGCATCGCCGGAGGGGCCTTTACCGTGTTGGGCACCTCCCTCCTCTCCCGGCGCGCCGGCGCTCTGGACGTCACGCTTTACAGCTATCTCACGCCCAACGTCTGCGCCATGGCGGTGGCCATTTTTGTCCTCTTCCGGTATGTGCTGGGCCTGAGCGACGAGCGCTCCCGCAGACAGCGGGCCGGCCGGCTGGCCGAGTGCGGCTTCGGCGTCTATCTCTCCCATGTGATCTTTCTGGTGCTGCTGCGCCATTTTGGGCTGGCCACGCCGCCCATCCCCACGGCGGTCGCCGTTCCCCTCCTCACCCTGGTCATCTTTCTCCCCAGCTTCCTGCTCTCCTGGCTCATCCACAAAATCCCTGTGGTGGGGCGATATCTCACCTGATCCAATCTCCGGACAAAGGAGCTCCGCCCATGCTCTTCTCCAGCTCCATCTTTCTCTTCGCCTTTCTCCCGGCGGTGCTCCTGGGCTACTATGTGGTCTTTCGGGGCATGCGCCGGGCACAAAACCTACTCCTGCTGGCGGCCTCCCTCTTCTTCTACGCCTGGGGGGAGCCCTGGTTTGTGCTGGTCATGATGGGTTCCATCCTGGCAAACTACTGCTTCGGCCTCTGGGTGCATGCCTGGAGGCGGCGGGGCAGGCGGCCCGCGCTGCCTGTGACCGCCGCCGTGGTATGCAACCTGGGGCTCCTTTTTGTGTTCAAATACCTCACCTTCACCCTGGAAAACCTGAACCTAGCGGGGCTCAACACCCCTGTTCCGGTGATCGGCCTGCCCATCGGCATCTCCTTCTTCACCTTCCAGGCCCTGAGCTATGTCCTTGACGTGGCCATGGGGACGGCGCAGGTCCAGCGCAACCCCCTCTGGCTGGGTCTCTACATCTCCCTCTTTCCCCAGCTCATCGCCGGGCCCATCGTCAAGTACTCCACCGTAGCCGACGAGATCGAGGGCCGCCGGGAGACCTGGGCGGACTTCTCCTCCGGCTGCTGCCGCTTCATTGTGGGCCTGGGGAAAAAGGTGCTCCTCTCCAACCAATTGGCCGTGGTGGCCGACGCCGCCTGGGACACGCCGATCGGGGACCTCTCGGCCGCCCTTGCCTGGCTGGGGGCCCTGTGCTATACCCTGCAGATCTACTATGACTTCTCCGGCTACTCCGATATGGCCATCGGCCTGGGCAAGCTGTTCGGTTTCCATTTTTTAGATAATTTTAACTACCCCTATCTCTCCCGTTCGGTGACGGAGTTCTGGCGGCGGTGGCACATCTCCCTGTCCACCTGGTTCCGGGACTATGTGTACATCCCCCTGGGCGGAAGCCGGAAGGGCCCGTGGCGGACCTACCGGAATCTCTTCGTTGTGTGGCTGCTCACCGGCGTATGGCACGGGGCCAACTGGACGTTTCTTTGCTGGGGCCTCTTCTATTTTCTGCTGCTGTGCCTGGAAAAGCTGGGGGCCTCCGGCCGCCCTATCCCCGCCCCCGCAGGCTGGGCCTGGACCTTCCTCATGGTCAACTTCGGCTGGGTCCTCTTCCGGGCCCCCTCTCTCCCCGCGGCCCTGGACTATCTGGGCGCCATGTTCTCGCCGGTCCGCGGTGCCGACCTCCAGGCTTGTTATTACTGGGAGCAATATGCTGCCGTGATTCTACCCTCGATTCTCTTTTCCTTCCCTCTGGGCCGGTGGCTCACGGAAAAGGTGGAGGTCTATCTGGGCCGATACGCCCCCCACGTGTTTTCCCTGTGGGATATGGTGTACGGCGTCTCCCTGCTGTTCCTCTTCCTGGCCTCATCAGCCTTTCTGGTCAAGGGGACCTATAACCCCTTTATTTATTTCAACTTTTAGACCGCGGAAAGGAGGGCCTCCTCTTGGTCAAACCACATACCAATCTGGGCGCCCTGCTCTTTCTGGGGGCGCTGGCGGCGGGCACGCTTCTGCTGGTCACCGGACTTGCCGACACGTCCCCCACCCGCCAGGGCGTGCGCCTTCCCCAGCGCGGCGAAGCCTCCTTTGT
>NZ_JBCOAQ010000021.1:9302-41037 GCF_040226735.1 Intestinimonas sp. RTP31139st1_F5_RTP31139_211217
GCGGGGGCACGGCTGGGGCGGTCCCAGCCAGAAGGGCAAGGCCCGGGAGACGGCGCGGGCACCCCTGGGCGAACGGATACAGTCGTTCATCGGCTCCGCCGAGGCCACAGCCAACAGCGCCCTGGATCAGGACCACTTCTTTATCCAGCTCTACGGCGAGGTCCAGAAGCTCTCCGGCCGGACCGTGGTGGAGGACGCCGACCCCCGTTACTCGGTGGTAAAGCTCACCGACGGCACCCTCACCTTCGTAAACGACCAAGCGCTGGATGTCTCCGGACATGGCCGTTCCGTGGTCCGGCTCTCCCGCGCCCTGGAGAAGCGGGACATCCCCCTTCTCTATGTCCAGGCCCCCCAGAAGCTCCAGAGCGGCGACCCCCGCCTGCCGGATGGGGTGTCGGACTACGGCAACGACTATGCCGACCAGATCCTCGCCGTGCTGGAGGAACAGGGCGTGGCGGCGCTGGACCTGCGGGAGACCCTGGCCGCCTGCGGCCGGGACTGGTCTTCCCTCTTTTTCCGCACCGACCACCACTGGACCCCGGAGGCCGGCTTTCTCGCCTGCCAGACCATCGCGGAGACCCTGCGCCGGGATTACGGCTTCACGATCCCCGGGAAATACACCGATGAGCGCTTTTTCACCCGCACCTTTTATTCGGACTACTTCCTGGGCAGCCAGGGCAAGCGGGTGGGCTCCCTCTACGCCGGAGTGGACGACATAGAGCTCTGGGTCCCCACCTTTCATACCAATTTCACCTATTCCATCCCCATCTATGATATGGAGCGCACCGGCCCCTTTGAGGAATCCCTCCTCTTCCCGGAGCGGGTGGAGGAGCGGGACTATTTCGGAGGCAATCCATATACCCTCTACGCTGGTGGGGATTACCCCATGGGGCGCATCTACAACGAGGTACATCCGGAGGGAAAACGCATCCTTCTGCTGCGGGACTCCTATGCCTGCGCCCTCACCCCCTTCCTGGCCCTGAGCTGCGGAGAGCTCATCACCATAGACCTGCGGTACTTCCATGACGACCTGCTCTCCTACGTGGACTGGCTGGAGCCGGACGTGGTGCTGGTGATGTACACCGCGGGCAGCCTGGCCCTGGACCCCCTCTTCGATTTCTTCCCCGCGGGCGACTTCTGTCTGGACACCTATCAAAGTGCGCCGCCCATCGCCCAAAAACCGGAACTGTGAGGTAATTGCCTATGTCCTCCGCCCTGCCCGACGCCCGCCGCCTGGACTACCACTATATCGCCATGCAGGCGGGCTTCTGGGCCATGTTTGCTGCCGTCTGCGCCTATCAGGCCGCGCTGCTCACGGCGCGGGGATTCACCAACGGCGAGGCGGGAATGCTCATCGCCGTACGGTGTCTGGCCGGCATCGTGTGCCAGCCGGCGCTGGGAAGCTTTGCCGACAGGCATCCCGGCATCCCGCTGCGGCGCATCGTCAGCCTGTCCCTGGTCCTCAGTCTGGCGGCCAGTCTGGTGTTCCTGCTCTTCCCCATGGGCATGGCGGGCACCATCGCCGTCCTGGTGGTCATGGGTGGCTTTGAGATCTCCTCCTATCCCCTGATGGACGCCATGGCCATCCAGTTCATCAGCTTGGGCGTCCCGATCCGGTACAGTCTGGGCCGGGGCATCGGCTCCTTTTCCTATGCGGTGGTCTGCATTTTCCTGGGGCTCCAGGTTACCCGCTTCGGGGTGGAGTCCACCCTTATCACCCACGCCCTGCTGGTGGCCCTGGAGATCGCCCTGGTCGCCACCTATCCCCCCTGCCCCGCGGGACCCAAGGTTGCCCATGAGGCGCGGAAGCCCCACTCCGTGTTCTGGCTGCTGCGGCAGAATCCCGTCTTCACCGTCATGCTGCTGGCCATTCTTCTGGGCATCACCGGCTGCCTACCCATGTCCAATTTCCTGGTCAACGTGGTGGTGAGCCGCGGGGGCACGGAGGGAAGTCTGGGCGCCGTGCTCTTTCTTATGGCGGCCTTCGAACTGCCCACCGCCTTTCTTTTTCAGCGCCTCTATCGGAGGCTGGGCGGCGGTCGTCTCCTGCTGGTGAGCATTCTCTTCTGCTTTGGAAAGGCTCTGGCCCTCTTCCTCGCCCCCAACCTCTTCTGGGTGTTTCTCGCCCAGCCCCTTCAAATGCTGGGCTATGGTCTCTTCACCCCCACCTCGGTCTACTATGTCAATGAGTCCGTCCCCGAGGAGGACCGGATAAAGGGGCAGACGGTGATGATGGTTGCCTCCAACGGCCTGGGCGGCGTCCTCGGAAGTCTCCTGGCCGGGAGGGCCCTGGACCTGGGCGGCGCCAATCTGATGCTGGCGTGCTGTATGGTCTGCTGTATCCTAGCCGCAGGGCTGGCCCTGGCCTCTCTCCGCATGAGCCGGGGAACGGTGCCGGTCCGCTGAAGCCGGCACCAGACGTGAAAAGCCGCCCCCGGAGCCTGCGTCGGCTCCGGGGGCGGCTTTTTCCACTTTTCGGGGATCAGCCCACCACGACCAGGCGGACCTTGCCGCCTTCGTCGGGGGATTTGTCATAGTAAACGGTCAGTGTGCCGGAATAGGCCCGGGCCAGGTTGAGGGCATTCTTATAGTCCTCGTCCGAGGCCTTCTCCCCCACGGCAAACCATGTCTCGGTGGCCTTATTGTAGCACTGGACATTGTCGGCGATGGGCAGGACCATGCTGGGCAGAGTCAGGGTCATCTCGTCCATATCAAAGGCGTCACTGCGGACGTTGTCCACGGATTTCAGCTCCACGGCGGTCCCCAGCGTCCGGGTCCCATCCTTCCGCTTGGGCCCTTCCACGACCCCATAGGGCTTTCCGTCCCGGTAGTTCGTGTAGGTGAGCAGATCGGCGGCGGGGCTCGGGTTCTCCGCATTTTCGATCCCCACATGGGTGGTGGTGCTCCAGCCCGTGACCGTATCGGGATTCTCCAGATCGCCGTAGATGGGCTTCCTGGTGGTCTCGACCTTGAGCATACCATAGGTGTAGCAGTCTCCGGTGGCGTCATTGAGCACCACGATGTCGGCGTTGCCCGCGTAGTCCGTGTGGACATAGGTGATCTGTCCGGCGGGGACGGTGGCGCGGGTGATGTCCTCCAGTTCGATCTCCACCAGGGGGCTGGTGTTCACCTGCTCGTAAAGCTTTACGTTATCGGAGAGCTTTACCGAACCCATGGTCCGTTTCTGCACATCCAGGGCGGATTTGGAGCCGCCTCCGGTGAGCTTGGTGAGGCTCAGGCGCCCCTTCTGCGTGGAGGAAACGCTGACCAGTTGTCCCAGCATATCGTCCGCCCGCGTCCCGGTGTAGGCGGTGCCGCCCGTCAGGGTGAGGGGCTTGCCGTTCTCATCCAGAAGATTGAGAGTGGTGATGGTGGCGTTGCCGGAGGAGTCGATGCTCTCCACGGTGCCCACGGTGGTGGACTTGGCCGCGGAAGTCTCCACCGCACCGGCCACCATGCCGTTGTAGGCCAGCAGAAGGGTGAGCTTATCCCCGGGCTCAAAGGAGCGCAGGTCGGATGCCGCGCCGGGCAGCACGGTGAAATCATGCCCCATCACCGTAATGGTGGCCGGCGTATCCCGGTTGGGGTAGACGTTCTCATAGATACCGGTGATGCGCAGGTCGGAGACGTACATCACGTTGTTGGCCGCGTCGAAGGTCGTCACGTCGTACTGGCGGATATCCTCCGTGGTGGCCGGGATCCCGTTTTTATAGACGGCATAGGACTCGTTTCCGGAATAGTTGGGCTTATTCTTCACCACCGTGGTGGAGTTGTCCGTCCTTCCGGCCGCGGTGCGCACAAAGATATATTCCAGCTCTCCTGCGGCGGAGTACTGCAACACCGCCTGGGTCCCGGCGGCCAGGCCGCTGAGGTACACCTTGTCGTACGTGGTAGCCTTGCCGTCCTGCCACACCTTGGTCTTTTCCGGCTCATCGATGTCCACGGTGCCCCCGCCGGAGACCTTCATGCTGTCGTAGGCCATAGAGAGGATGCCCACCACCTGCTGGGTGCCGTTTTCGGAGGGCTGGACGGCCACGATCTTCTCGTCCTTATCCAGCATCAGCTTGGCCCGGCGGCCCACCAGGTCGTCGGAGAAGGGGGCGTGGTCGGTCTTATACACCTTATCCTCGGACACCTTCACACCGGCGGAGCCGTCGGGAGCGATCGCCGCCACATCAAAGACGATGGTCTCATCGGTGATGGTGCATGCCAGATTGGTGAGGTATTCCTTATCGCTGCCCTTGGTATCGATGAACAGCAGGTTTTCCATCAGGAGGGCGGTCTGGCCCCGGGTGATGGTATCCCCGGCCGCCAGCCTCACCCCGTCGGAGAGCGCCAGCTCATCGGCCTTGGCCAGATAGCCGCTGGGCCACACCATTCCCACATCGCTGTCCCCATAGCCCAGGATGCGTACCAGAATGGTGATGGCCTCCGCATAGGTGATGGCCCGGTCCGGATTGAAATTGCCGTAGGCGTCTCCCCGGATGATGCCCGGAGTGGTGGAGGCGTTCTCCCCGGAGCCGCTGGTGGTGCTCTGGGTGGCCACGGCGATATAACCCCTGGCCCAGTGGGTGGCCGGGACGTCCTTGAAGATGGTGCGGTTCATCTGGGCCGGCACCTGGTCGCCGTTGCCCATGAGCTCCACTGCCATCTTGCAGAATTCCGCCCGGGTGAGGGTGCGCTCCGGCGTAAAGGCGGTGCCGCCGGTACCGTTGACGATACCCAGGAGCCGCAGGGTCTCAGCGGCCCCCGCCACCTCGGGGTCGGCGATGTCGGTAAAGGTGGTGGAAGCTGTGGACGCGGTGTCCGCCGCTGTGGGCAGGACCAGCATACCGCACAGGACGGCGCAGGTGAGCAGCAGCGACAAAACTCGTTTTGTTCTCATATCTTTTCTCTCCTTGCAGTGTGGAGTTGCACCCTTATTCCGCCCGCAGGGCCACCACGGGCTGAAGGCCGCTGGCCTTGATGGCGGGGTACATGCCGAAGATGATGCCCAGCGCCACGGAAATGGCCGCAGCGGCCACGGTGATGGCCGCGCTGGGGATGAGTATGGTGCCGAAGGACAGCTTTCCCACGATCAGCGTGCCGATATAGCCCACGCCGATGCCGAAGATGCCGCCGATGCCGCAGATCATAGCGGCCTCAATGAGAAACTGGACCACGATGCTCTTCCGCTCGGCGCCGATGGCCTTGCGGATACCGATCTCTCTGGTCCGCTCGGTGACGGTGACCAGCATGATATTCATGATGCCGATGCCGCCCACCAGCAGGGAGATGGCCGCGATGCCGCCCAGGAACCGCTGCTGCATGGCGTTGGCCTCGTTGGATTCGTTCTGCCAAGTATCCTCGGAGTAGACGCTGTAGCTCCCGGAGTTTGTGTTGATGATTCCGGAGAGGAAGCCGTTGAGGCTGGTGGTGACCTCCTTGATGGCGTCGGAGTTCTTGACCTTGACCACATACTCCTCGATGGGCTGGTTGTCGTTGAAGAGCCGGGTCATGGTGCTGGGCAGGAGGATCATGCGGTCCAGCCGCTTGATGGATTCGCTCATCCACTGGGCGTCCTGCGAGGTGCCCAGATCGGTGCCGGAGCCCTTGCTCTTATAGACGCCCACCACCCGGAAGGGGGTGCCGTTGATAGAGATGGTCTTGTCCACGGGGTCGGCAAAGGAGAACAGATACTCCGCCGTGGCCGCGCCCAGGACACAGACCTGATTGGAATTCTCCACATCCAGATAGGACAGATCCCGCCCGTTGGAGATCACATAATCGTTGCAGAGGCCGAACTTGTCATTGCCCAGATAAATCTGGGGATAGTCATTGCTGCTGTCATAGCTGATCATCACACCTCCGCCGCCATAGGATCGATTGGAGTTCCGGCTGAGGGTCTTGGACTCATACTTGATGGTGGGGCTGGACCAGATATATCCGTTGGGGGAAACGCCCACCACGCCGTCGAGCTGGAGGCAGTAGTCGTAGAGCGCCTGCCCCACATCCACGCTGCTGGAATTGCCCCAGGTATAGGCGGAGACATTGATTTTGTTGCTGCCCATACTCTCATAGTAGGCCTTCATGGCCATATTCTGCCCCTGCGCGTAGGAGACCAGGATGATAACGGCGGCCAGGCCGATGATGATTCCCAGCATGGTCAGGGCGGAACGACCTTTGTTGGACGATATGGATTTGGCCGCCATCTTGATGGCTTGGGTCAGGTTCACAGGCCCACCTCCTCTCGTGTGCCGTCGCCCACGATTCGACCGTCAGAGATCCGGACGATCCGCTCGGCGGTGGCGGCGATGCCGTTGTCGTGGGTGATGAGGATGACGGTGGTGCCGTCCTCATGGAGATTGTGCAGGATCTCCAGCACGTGCCTGCCGGTCTTGGAGTCCAGGGCGCCGGTGGGCTCGTCGGCCATGATGATTGGGGGATGGGTGGCAATGGCCCGTGCGATGGCCACCCGCTGCTGCTGTCCGCCGGACATCTCCGCGGGCTTGTGCTGCCAGCGGTCCTCCATGGACACCTTTTCCAGGGCCTCCATCACCATGTCCTCCCGCTTGCCCAGAGGCACGCCCTGGTAGATGAGAGGGAGCTCCACGTTCTCATAGGCGCTCAGGGCCGGGATCAAATTGTATCCCTGGAAGATGAAGCCGATCTCCTTGTTCCGGATGTGGGCCAGCTCCCGGTCCGTCCGCTCGGTGATGTCGGTGCCGTCCAGCCAGTAGTCCCCATAGGTAGGGATGTCCAGACAGCCCAGGATGTTCATCAGCGTGGACTTGCCGGAGCCGGACTGGCCGATGATGGCCACGAACTCCCCCCGGTCGATGGTGAGCGTCACGCCGTCCAGGGCCCGGACCTCGCTCTCCTTGCCCTCATTATAAATCTTATACAGGTTTCTGATGTCTATGAGCATGGCGCTACCTCAGCCCCAGGCCTGTTCGACATAGTAGTTCACGAAGACCTCTTCGTCTCCCTGGAGACCTTCCTTGATCTCCACATTGTAGTTGTCGGAAAGGCCGGTGACCACGGGCACGGGGTAATAGCCCTCCTCCTCGCTGGGATAGGTGGGCGTCTGCCCGGGCTCCGTGGCGGGGATGTCGATTTCCACAGCGTTGTCCGGGCGGGCGTCGGCATGGATGAACACTACGGAGGAGGTGTTGCCGTCGGTATCGCTGACGTACTTCACCGACTGCATGGGCACTACGATGCAGTCGTCGGACTGACTGGCCACAAAGGAGTAGTCCAGCCACATACCGGCCAGCAGGGTGCCGCCGAAGTTGTCCACCTCCAGGGTCACGGGATAGCTGGTCATGCCGTTGGAGCTGTTCTCCCCCACGCTCATGTTGATGCTGGTGACCGTGCCCATAAAGCTGTTCCCGTTGTAGTCGGTGAGCTCCACCGCCATGCCGGGACTGACAAAGGAGATGTTCCGGTCGTCCACGGTGATCTCCACCACCATGGTGGTGGTATTGGAAATGGTGATGACGGTCTCTCCGCTCTTGACCTCCGCGCCCTCGGTGAGGGTGCAGGTAGTGACCATGCCGTCGATGGGCGCAGTGGCGTTGAAGTTGCTCAGTGCCTTCTGGGCCTCGGTGAGCTTCTCCATGGCGTCGTCGATCTCCTTCTGCTTGGCACGCATGTCGGAGTCGATGGTGTCGGAACCCATCACCAGCAGGACGTCCCCGGCGTTCACATTGGCGTACCGCAGCAGATTGTCGGTCAGCAGGGGGCCTTCGGACTCGGTAACAATCTTCCGCGTCTCATAGTACTCGGTCTCGCCGTTTGCATAGGGATAGATGGCGCTTCCGTCGGCGGCGGCGAGGGTGGCTGTGGCGGTCATCCCCTGGGTCAGGGTGCTGGGATTGTCAAATGCGATGACGACCTCAAAGTAGACCGAGCCCTCGGGGGATATGTAACTGACCTTGTTGATCTTCTCCACCGTGCCGTTGAAGCTGTCCATCACGGCGGGAATGGAGACGCTGACGCTCTGCCCCACCGCAATGTCGTTTTCATAGGCATAGCTGAAATAGAGGGAGAGCTTGAGCTTTTTGTCGTTGACCAGTGTGGCCACCGCGGCGCCGTCCGCAACGTCGTCGCCCACCTGGAACTCGCTGATCTCCACCAGTTTGCCGGCAAAGGGGGCCCGGACGGTGAGGTTGTTGGCCTTCTTCACCAGATCGTTCATGTCCTTCTGGAGATTGTCCACCTTCTCCTGGGCAGCGGTGACCTCGTCCTCGGCGTCCTGGCTGCGGATGGTATAGAGAGGCTGCCCCGCAGTGACCGTATCGCCGGCGGTGACGTAGACCTCCTGTACGGTGCCGCCCTGGGTCAGCGTGATGGCGGCGGATTCCTTGGCTTTGGCGTTGCCGCTGCCCTGTACGGTGCTCTGGATCGAGGAGATCTGGGCCACGGCGGTCTGGATCTGGCTCTCCACCGCGTCCTTCTTGGTGAGAAAACGGTACAGGAAAACCCCGCCCACCGCCAGCGCCGCCAAGACGACCAGGGTGATGATGGTATTTCGGGCCTTTTTCCGGTTTCGCTTCTTCTGTCCGCTGGACTTCTTGGGTGTTTCGGGCGGCGCGGGGGTCTCTACGGACGTCGCCTTCTGCTCTGTCATTTCAGCCATGTTGTATTCCCTCCTGAATTGCTGCGCATACTTATGCTATTGTACCACGCTCCTCCGGAAGCGTAATTACAAAGCAATGACAATTTCTTAAGGTTCTCTTAAGAGTTCTGTATGACGTGTCATTCATTAGACGATGCTCGACCCCGAAAAGTTACAGCATACGAAAGAAAAATTTGTTTGCCGCCGCGCCGGGCGCAATTCTCCGCACACAGGCTTGAAAACATACTATTCCTGTGGTATTATAGGAACACAGTTTGGTATACTTTTAAGAATGAGGATGATTGCATGAAAATTTCCACCAAGGGCCGCTACGCCCTGCGGCTGATGCTGGACCTGGCCCTGGCCTCTCCCGGGGAGCCGGTCCCCCTTCGGGACGTGGCCCAGCGGCAGGAGATTTCCGATAAATACCTGGAGCAGATCGTCACCCCCCTCTCCCGCGCCGGCCTGGTGCGCAGCGTCCGGGGCGCCGGCGGCGGCTATCTGCTGACCCGCGCCCCGTCCGCGTACACCGTGGGGGAGATCCTGCGGCCTCTGGAGGGGAGCCTTGCACCGGTGAGCTGTGTGGACGGCAGCGAGTGCTGCGGCCGCGCCGTCCAATGCGTCACGCTGGAGGTCTGGCAGGAGATCCAAAAGGCGGTGTCCGGCGTAGTGGACCATATCACACTGGCGGATCTGGTGGAACGCCACCGCCAGAAATCCCTTCTTCTGATGGATCAGGCCCGGTCGTAATTCAATTCAGCCTGCCGGGGGGAGCGGCTGCTCCCCCGTTTTTTTCCTCTTCACCTCTTGACAAGTTGTGGGGCACGGCTTATAATTCATAATCATAGTAATTCTATATGAATTAAGTAATTTATGTTCCTGAAAGGAGCTGTCAGTATGTCCCGTTTTCTCTATGCCGATCACGCCGCTACCACCGCGCTCTCTCCCAGGGCGCTGGAGGCCATGATGCCCTATTTTCGGGACACCTATGGGAATCCCTCCAGCCTCTATGCATTCGGCCAGCAGGCCAAGTCCGATCTGGATGCCGCGCGGGCAGAGGTCGCCCGGTGCCTGAACGCAAAGCCCGAGGAGATCTTCTTCACCTCCGGCGGGACGGAGAGCGACAACTGGGCCCTCAAGGCCGTGGCCGAGCTCCGGGGCGGCAAGGGCAGGCACATCATCACCTCCGCCATTGAGCATCACGCCATCCTGCACACCCTGGAGCACCTGGAAAAGGCCCAGGGCTTTTCGGTCACCTACCTGCCGGTGGATTCCCTGGGCCGTGTGGACCCTCAGGCGGTAAAGGCGGCCATCCGCCCCGACACCATCCTCATCACCGTCATGGCCGCCAATAACGAGATCGGCACCATCGAGCCCATCGCCGAGATCGCCGCCATCGCCCGGGAGGCTGGTGTGCTCTTCCACACCGACGCCGTTCAGGCGGTCGGACACATTCCCGTGGACGTATCCGCCTGGAACTGTGATATGCTCTCGCTCTCCGGCCATAAATTCCACGGCCCCAGGGGCGTGGGCGCGCTGTATGTCCGCAGGGGCTTGCGCCTGCCGCCCCTCATCCACGGCGGCGGGCAGGAGAAGGGCCGCCGCTCCGGCACGGAAAATGTGGCCGGCGCCGTGGGCCTAGCCGCTGCGCTGAGAGAGGCGGTGGACGGGCTGGAGGCCCGCTCCGTCCGGCTCGCCGCCCGGCGGGACCGGCTGATCGAGGGCCTCACCCGGCTGCCCTGCTCCCGCCTCACCGGCGATCCGGTGTACCGCCTGCCCGGCACCGCGTCCTTTGTCTTTGAGGGCGTGGAAGGTGAGGCGCTCCTCCTCCACCTGGACGCCAAGGGCATCTGCGCCTCCTCCGGCTCGGCCTGTTCCTCCGCCTCCCTGGACCCCTCCCATGTCCTGCTGGCCATCGGCCTGCCCCATGAGGTGGCCCACGGCTCCCTGCGCCTCTCCCTGGACGAGGAGAACACCGACGAGGACGTGGACTACCTCCTCCAGGCGGTCCCCGAGGTGGTGGAGTACCTCCGGAACATGTCCCCCGTGTGGGACAAGGCCCAGCAGAAGCCCGTCTGGAACCTGTAAACGACGAAAGGAGAATTTCTTATGCTTTATACAGAAAAGGTCATGGACCACTTTGAACATCCCCGCAATGTGGGAGAAATCGAACATGCCGACGGGGTGGGTCAGGTAGGCAACCCCAAGTGCGGCGACATCATGAAGATGTATCTGAAGATCGATGACGGCGTCATTACCGATGTAAAGTTCAAGACCTTCGGCTGCGGCTCTGCCATCGCCACCTCCTCCATGGCCACCGAGCTCATCAAGGGCAAGCGGGTGGAGGAGGCCTTGGGCCTCACCAACGCCGCCGTGGCCGAGGCGCTGGACGGCCTGCCCGCCTACAAGATGCACTGCTCCGTGCTGGCCGAGGAGGCCATCAAGGCGGCTCTCGCCGACTACTATCAAAAGCAGGGGCTGGAGGTGCCGGAGGCCTGTAAGCTGGCCTGCGAGGACGGCGAAGGCTGCTGTTGTCACTGAGGCCCGACCCCGCCCTTTTCTCCTTGACACTTTCCCCCGTATGACATACAATAATTTGTACGTGAATTTTCTTCTTTGCTGGTGTAAAATTCCCGCGGGCGCGCTCTGCGCTCCGTTCCGGCACCTTTCAGAGAGAGAAATAAGGGGGAACGGCCCTGTGATCGAACTCAAACACCTGTCCAAAACCTTCTCCACCGGCGAGGGTGAGTTTCACGCCCTGGAGGATGTGAGCCTCACCGTCCAGACCGGGGACATCTTCGGCATCGTGGGCATGAGCGGCGCCGGCAAATCCACGCTGGTCCGGTGCATCAACCTGCTGGAGAAGCCCACCTCCGGCCATGTGATCATCGACGGCCAGGACATGACCGCCCTGTCCGCCCGGGCGCTTCTGGAGATGCGCCGGTCCATCAGCATGATCTTCCAGCAGTTCAATCTGCTCATGCAGCGCACCTGCCTCAAAAACATCTGCTTCCCCATGGAGATCGCCGGTGTCCCCGCGGCCGAAGCCAAAAAGCGGGCGCTGGAACTTCTGGACGTGGTGGGACTTCCCGACAAGGCGGACGCCTATCCCGCCCAGCTCTCCGGCGGCCAGAAGCAGCGCATCGCCATCGCCCGCGCCCTGGCCTCCGACCCCAAGGTCCTGCTGTGCGACGAGGCTACCTCCGCCCTGGACCCCACCACCACCCGCTCCATCCTGCGCCTCATCCAGGACATCAACAAGCGCCTGGGTATCACCGTCATCATCATCACCCACGAGATGGCCGTGGTGGAGGAGATCTGTACCCACGTGGCCATTCTGGACCACGGACATATGGTGGAGACCGGCACGGTGGAGGACATCTTCTCCAATCCCAAGACCGAGGCCGGGCGAAGGCTGGTCTATCCCGAAGGGGCCCACATCGATCAGTTTCCCGCGTCGGGCGTGGTCCGTGTGGCCTTCAACGGCGGCTCCTCCTACGAGCCGCTCATCGCCTCCCTGGCCATCGACTGCGGTGTGAAGGTGAATATTCTGGGAGCCGACACCCGCAACGTGGGCGGCAAGGCCTTCGGCACCATGCTGCTGGGCCTGCCCGCAGACAAGGGCGAGGCCGCCAGGGCCATGAGCTATCTCATGGCGCAGAAAGACGTGACTGTGGAGGAGGTGCCGGACTACCATGCATGAGCTGCTCAACAACCCCGAGGTCCAGCGCCTTCTGGCGCCGGACACCGGGCTGCTCTTCGCCGTCTGGGAGACCATGTATATGACGGTGGTCTCCACCCTGTTCGCCTATGTCATCGGCCTGCCCCTGGGTGTGCTGATGGTGGCCGGCGAGGAGGGCGGCGTCATGCCCCTGCCCCGCCCGGTGATGACCGTCCTCAATTTCATCATCAACATCCTGCGCTCGGTCCCCTTCCTCATCCTGATGGTCCTGGTCATTCCCCTCTCCCGGCTGATCATCGGCACCAGCATCGGCACCGTGGCCACCATCATCCCCCTCATCGTGGCCGCCTTCCCCTTCGTGGCCCGGCTGGTTGAGGCCTCCATCCGCGAGGTGGACAAGGGTGTGGTGGAGGCCGCCCAATCCATGGGCTGTTCCCCCTTCCAGATCATTTCCAAGGTGATAATCCCGGAGAGCCGTCCTTCCCTCATTTCCGGCTTTACCACCGCCTTCATCACCATCCTCAGTTACGGCGCCATGGCCGGTGCCATCGGCGGCGGTGGTCTGGGCTCCATGGCCCTCAACCTAGGCTACCAACGGCGCATGTATATCGTTCTCTATGTGGCGGTCATCGTCCTGGTGGTGCTGGTGCAGATCTTCCAGTCCGTGGGCACCCGCATGGCGGTCCGTCTGGACAAGCGCATCACGCCCAAGGGGAAAAAGCGCGGACTCAAGGAGGCCGGGAAAAAGATCAAAAATGACCGGCGCATCCCCGGCGCGATGTAAAGGAATTGGCGGGTCTGACAAAGTCCTCGCTTTGTCAAACCCGCCTTTTTGATTAAATGCACCATTGACAGAGCCGCTTCTCCGGGGTAAACTAAGTGCAACCCGGAGACAATGGAATATCGCTGACAAAGGCAATGAAGAGAAGAGTACGTGCGGAGATACGTCACAGAGAGCCCCGGCTGGTGGGAAGGGGTATGGAAGGCCGCGCTGAACATGGTCTCGGAGCCGCGCACCGAGTGTACCGGCGTACATAAGGCTGCGACGGGGGCGCCCGTCATAGCGCAGGCGTATCGGATCCTCCTGTACGCTCCAAGGCCCCGGCCGTGAGGTCCGGGCGAAACAAGGTGGTACCACGAAGCGAAATGCTCTCGTCCTTGATGCAGTGGCATCGAGGGCGTTTTTTTGTCCCTTGCCGGCGATATACCCTGGTTCTCATGGTTCAAAACGTATCATAGAATAGGAGAATGAAACATGAAAAAGCTCGTCTCTCTGCTCCTCACCGGCGCTCTGGCCTGCGGCCTGTTGGCCGGCTGCGGCGGCAACGCCGCCAGTACGCCCGCCCCTGCCGACACCACCGCACCCGTGGACACCACTGCTCCCGCCGAGACCAATCCCCTGGATGGCACCGTGCTGAAGGTGGGCGCCACCCCCGCCCCCCACGCCGAGATTCTGGAAGTGGTGAAAGACCTGCTGGCGCAGCAGGGCATTACCCTGGAGATCGTGGAGTTCAACGACTATATCCAGCCCAACCTGGCCGTGGAGGACGGCTCCCTGGACGCCAACTACTTCCAGCACATCACCTACATGAATGAGTTCAACGAGAGCGACGGCACCCACCTGGTGAGCGCGGCCGAGATCCACTATGAGCCCTTCGGACTCTACGCGGGTAAGACCTCCTCCATCGCCGACCTGGCCGACGGCGCCCAGATCGCCGTGCCCAACGACACCACCAACGAGGCCCGCGCCCTGCTGCTGCTGGAGCAGGAGGGGCTCATCACCCTCAAGGAGGGCGCCGGCATCACCGCCACCAAGGCCGACATCGCGGAGAACCCCAAGAACCTGGACATCGTTGAGCTGGAAGCCAGTCAGCTCCCCGTGCGCCTGGCCGACGTGGACATGGCCGTCATCAACGGCAACTACGCCATCGACGCCGGCCTGAAGGTCTCCGACGCCGTGGCCATCGAGGCCGCCGACGGTGAAGCCGCCTCCGCCTATGTCAATGTGCTCGCCGTCGAGGAGGGCCGTGAGAATGATCCCGCCATCCAGGCCCTGGCTGCGGTCATGACCAGCCAGGAGGTCAAGGACTTCATTAATGACACCTATGACGGCGCCGTGGTCGCCGTATTCTGATCAAATCCCCATGGGAGGACCCGCCCGCCCTGCGGACGGGTTTTCCCAACGTCAAAAATCATACTAAATTGGAGGGAATACTATGAAAATCGCCCCTGTGCTCACCGATCTGATCGGCAACACCCCCCTGCTTGCCCTGGACCGTTACGCCCCCGGCACCCACATCCTGGCCAAGCTGGAGTACTTCAATCCCCTCTCCTCCGCCAAGGACCGGGCGGCCCTCTATATGATCCGTGACGCCGAGGCCAGAGGCCTTCTGAAGCCGGACACCGTCATCGTGGAGCCCACCAGCGGGAACACCGGCGTAGGTCTTTCCTACATTGCGGCCATCCGGGGCTACCGCATCATCCTCACCATGCCGGAGACCATGAGCCTGGAGCGGCGGAACCTCTTGGCCGCCCTGGGAGCTGAGCTGGTGCTCACCCCCGGCGCCGAGGGCATGAAGGGCGCCATCGCCAAGGCGAACGAACTGCTCACCACCCTGCCGTCGGCCTGGATGCCCGGCCAGTTTGACAACCCCGCCAACGCCACCGCCCACTATGAGACCACCGGGCCCGAGATCTGGCGGGACACCGACGGGACCGTGGATATTCTGGTGGCGGGCGTGGGAACCGGCGGCACCCTCACCGGCGCAGGACGCTTCCTGAAGGAGCAGAAGCCCGGCGTCCGCCTGGTGGCGGTAGAGCCCGCCGAATCCCCCGTCCTCTCCGGCGGGAAGGCCGGCCCCCACAAGATCCAGGGCATCGGTGCCGGCTTTGTGCCCAAGGTCCTGGATCTGTCGCTGGTGGACGAGGTCCTCACCATCCCCAGCGTGGAGGCGCTGGAGGCCGGAAGGGCCCTGGTGAGGACCGAGGGGCTGCTGGTGGGCATCTCCTCCGGTGCGGCCGCCCGTGCGGCCGCGCTCCTGGCCGCACGGCCTGAGAATGCCGGAAAGACCATCGTCGTCGTCCTGCCGGACACCGGGGAGCGCTATCTCTCCACAGAGCTTTTCCGGAGAGACTCCTGACGACGGCCCGCCGGGCGGAGCACCCGCCGTCTCTCCCTGCTTTTCCAGGCCGCCTGATCCAAGCAGCATCAAGCCAGAAATGAGAAATGAGCGCCGCAGAATAAAAATTCTGCGGCGCTCACGCTGTTGATTCCTATTTTACCTGAAACATGTTGGTCATATCCAGGGTGATCTCGGTGGTGTAGGGATTCAGGAGCTCGTTGAATATCTCCAGGCATCCCTCCCGATCCAACTGATAGCACCAGGATACGCCGTTATAGCGCGCGTCTCCGTCGCCGGGCAGGGTGCCGGTGGAGACCCCGGTGCCGAAGTCCACACCCACTGCCTGGGTGGCAAACCAGGCGATATCCGTGGCCGACAGATCTGTCTTTACGTTCTGGGTGAAAATATCCACAAAGTTATTGAAGAGGCTCAGGCTGGACCAGGAGAGGACTTTTTTTGCAATGGCGGTAAGCATCTTCTGCTGAGTCTGGGTCCGGCCCACATCGGTGTAGCCGCTGCCGTCATTGTTGTGGCGAAAACGGACCACCTCCAGGGCCTGCTGGCCGTTGAGATGCTGCATCCCCTCCTTGTAGTGGATGTAGAGCTCCTGGCCGGGGGTGGAATCATCATAATCCATATCGCAGGGGACGTAGAAATCAATGCCCCCCACCGCATCCACCAGGGCCTTGAATGCCCTGATGTTCACCGTCATATAGTGGTCGATGGGGATACCTATGAGATCGGAGACCGTCTCTTTCAGCGCCTCGATCCCGCCGGAGCCATAGACGGCGTTGATCTTCGGAAAGCTGCGGTCTACCAGGGTATCTCTGGGGATGGAGACCACGCCCACCTTCTGCTCCGCTGTGTCGTAGGCCGCCACCATGATGGTGTCGGTGTTTCCGCCCCCCACGTCGGTGGCGGCCAGCAGAAAGGTATAGAAGCCCTCCTTGCGCACCAGGGGCACGGGTGTGGGGGTGGCCGTGCTTTCATCCTCCGGCGTGTCCGGATCGTCGGAAGCCGGGGCACGGGAGGGGATTGAGGCGGTCGGAGGCGCCGCCTGTTCCGGCGGGCGGACCAGGGCCTTGAACCCGCAGAAAAACACCACGATGAGGACGGAGACAGCCACGGCGGTCCGGTACAGCGCCCGGCCAAGCCGCCGCACCCCGGAGGCCTTTCGCCGTTTCTTTTTCAGTAGACGCCTCGCCAAACTCCGCTCACCCTCTCGATTATGTCAACGGATATCAGTATATCCGCTCCACGGTCGTTGGGCAAGCAAAAGTTTTATATTTCACAAAATTTTTATCTTTTTCCCCGCAGGCGGAGGATCGGGTCCATATCCTGTTCCGGCGCCGTGATCGGCTTCCGGTGTCTGACCGCCCTCAGTCCTCGATGTGGATAACGGCCACCGGGCATCCGTCGGCCGCCATCCTGACCTGCTCCTCATTCTCCCCGGTCGGCGCGCGGTATACCTCCGCCAGTCCGTCGTCCGCCATCTGAAAAACCTCCGGGCAGGTCCCGGCGCACAGCCCGCAGCTGATGCACCCATCCCGATCTATCATGACCTTCATCTCTTACTCTGCCTCCTTGTTTTAACGGCCTGTTCTGAAATCCTGGAATCATGCCCGCCGCCAGGGCGCAGCCGTCCCGGCGTTTGAGCGGGCCCGCGCTTTTCAGCCAGGTCTCAGGTTCCCGCATAGTATGGCTGCGCCGCGTTCAGGCTATTCATTTTTCCCATAAGCCGGTAAAAACAAACTCCCCCCATCCTGCGGCCCGGAGCGCAAGGAAACGGCACGACAAAACGTCGTGCCTCACTTCTTGTTTTGTTGTTGGTTCGAGCGGCGATATGGCGCCGCTCCGCTCACAACCCGGCGCAGCGTTCGTGATTGGGAAAGGGGGAGGAGGGGAGCGGGCGGATGACGTTTTTTTGCCATAGGCAAAAAAACGTCGGAGCAAAGTTCACTTTGCTCCGACGTGGTGCGGCTGGCGGGAGTCGAACCCGCACGCCCATACGGACACAAGCACCTCAAGCTTGCCAGTCTACCAGTTCCAGCACAGCCGCAGATCACAGCAACTCAACAAGCTGCCTGATTATTATATTGCGTTTGGCCCTGTTTGTCAACTCAATTTTTTCTCCCGCACGCAAAAAAACAGCGAAAAAAGTGTTGACACCGGGGACATCCTATGGTAGTATATTTCTTGCGCTGAACGGCGCAAAACCACTTGCGCGAGTGGTGGAATTGGTAGACTCGCTGGCTTCAGGTGCCAGTGTTCGCAAGGACGTGCGGGTTCGACTCCCGCCTCGCGCACCACGCCGGAGCAAAGTTCGCTTTGCTCCGGCTTTTTTATGCCCGCGGCAAAAACACACGCCGTCCGTCATCTTTCGACATTTTGTGACTTTTGCAAAAATAGGACATCCCCCCTTGACTTTTAATAGTTATGTTTGTATAATAAAAGACAGCAGAAATCCAGAAATAACCTTATAATTTTATAATGTGCATTGTGCCCCTGCGCCTGGGACCCGGGCAGGCTCAGGGATAAGGGAATTTCGGTGAGACTCCGGAGCTATTCCGTATCCGTGTGTGCATGAGGCTGTTGTTCGCGGCGTGAGCCGGCCATTGGGAGAATCCTGAGAAGGTGGAGCAGCAGACGTGGGCCCCTGTGCCGGGGCCCGGAAGCATAAGCCGGTAGACCTACAGTGTTCGAGACCGCGTCCGCGTTGTGCGGGTGCGGAGATTGTCTACGGGAACAAACGGCCGTGACGAATGGAAGTACATTCGTCGCGGCCGTTTTCTATTTTTCGGGCGTGGCCCGCGGCTTTCTAGGGGCCGCCGGAGCGCCGGTGCACCTTGCAAATTCAATAGAGAAAGGAGACATGCCCACAAATCAACTGCGATCCCGTTCCCAAAATATATGTATGTGAAAGGAAGGGTAACATGCAAACGAAACTGAACCTGAGAAAAGTCCTCGCCCTGGGCGCCACCCTGGCTATGCTGGCCACCAGCGCCCTCGCCTCCTCCACCAGCTCCTGGCCCGTCTACGGCGGGAACGCCAACCACAACAGCGTGGTCAGCGGTGCGCCCACATCCATCGCCACCGGCTATCCCAAGCAGCTCAACCTCACCAGCACCACCGGCTGGGACGGTGTGGACAACGTGCCCGTCATGCAGACCGTGGACGGCGTGACCTACGCCTATGTGCTCTTTGACGGCTACGGCACCAACGGCGCCCAGGTGGTGAAGGTGAACTGCGCCACCGGCGGAGAGGTTTGGCGCACCACTGCCCAGCAGACCCCCGGTTCCCTCAACGCCAAGAGCGGCTTCCAGCTCTCCACCCCCTATCTGGACGACAGCACCGGCACCCTCTATGTGGGCGTGATCAGCGCCTACACCTATGATCCCGACACCGACGAATACCTCCAGAACAGCAAGAGCAAGATCCTGGCGCTCACCAACCTGGATGCGGCCCAGCCCACCGTGAGCGAAGTGCTGATCAACATCGACGGCCAGATCAACACCCCCATCGTCAAGTACGGCAGTTACATCTACTTCGGCACCTGGCCCGGCGGCTCCAACGCGGGCAAGTACTACCAGGTGGACGTGAGCACCACCAGCTATACCTATAAGACCTTCACCCCTGAGAGCTACGGCTTCTACTGGGCCGGGGCCGTGTCCGACGGCACCAATATCTACTTCGGCAGCGACAACGGCAAACTGTACTGGCGCAAAGCCGGCACCAATTTTGACTCTTCCTCTGCTGGCGGTGTGCTGGACCTGACTACCGCCGCAAAGGGCGCATCCGACGCGGGCAACGTCCGCTCCACCGTCATGCTGGACGGCGATAAGCTGTACTTCACCAGCCAGGGCGGCTACCTCTGGTGCTGCTCCTTTGATGAAAATGACGAGGCGCTCTCCATTCAGTGGAAGGTGTCCCTGGATGGCACCTCCACCTCCACCCCCACCCTGGTGAAGACGACCAGCGGCACTACCACCACCGTCGATATCTACACCGGGTACTACTCCGGCTTCAACGCCGGCGGCGTCCAGGTGACCTCCTTCACTCAGGGGAGCGCCCCCACCGACAGCAGCGTGGCCACCATCGCCACCGGCTTCCCGGTCCAGTGCTCCATCCTGTACAGCGACGGCTATGTGTACTTCAACACCAACTCCGGCACCGGCTGCGGCTTCTGCTACCCCGCCAGCGGCCGGAACCTGACCGCCACCAGCGGTTACGCCTGGAAGACCGCCAACGACACCTACGCCCTGGGCGGCATGGCCTGTGACAACGGCTACCTCGTCTTCGGCAACGATAAGAATCACCTGTACGTGGTGAAATAATCCTAGGGACCGTCGCCGGGGCGGGTGACCGCCCCGGCGACGGATTTTCCCATATTCTGGAGAGGTGAAGGAATTGATGAAAAGGCGCCTACTGTCCCTGTTCCTGGCCCTGACCCTGCTCCTGTCCCTGTGCGCCCCCACCGCCTGGGCCCTGGAGCCTACAAGCGAGCAAATCAAGTTTGTCATCGACCTGACCGGCTATACCGGTGAGATCACGAATAGCCTTCAATATACGCCCTCTGGTTCGAGCTCACCCACTCCGATCAGCATCACTCCCGGCCAGAAAAACGAATTCTTCGTGGAGAGTGGCGGTGCTTTTGCGAATACGAAGCTTTACTTGGCCACTGCACCGGCTAGATGGACCGTGTCGGTCACCGGCCTGGCGGATTGGAACGAATATCTCGTAGGGGCTACCCTGTATTTTAACAAAAATACATCCAGCTCTAGCAATCGAATATTTCGGACCTCGGAAAATTTTTTGCAATTTTTTGGCCGTTCAATAGATAAAATACTGGGGCCGGGAAATTGGGGCTCTGGCGGTCAGACCGTCGTGATCACCCCGGTCTTTCCCACGAGCCAATATTCTCTCACCGTAGGCTCCAGTGACGAGAACAAGGGTACTGTCTCCGCCACCGTTGTGGGAACCGACATCTATGAGCTTCGGGCCACGGCCGGCGAGGGCTACTCCTTTGACTACTGGCGCAACAACGCCTACGACGCATATCCCGACGACCCGGTGTATCAGATCCGGGAGAACCCCTATACCACCCCGGAGCTGACCCAGGATGCGCGCTACACCGCCTATTTCCGGAAGAGCCATATTCCCACCGTGTCCGCCTCTCCGGCGGAGGCGGGGACCGTGTCGGCGGAGCGGGTGCGGGACGACACCTGGAAGCTGACCGCCTCCAACAACGGCGCAACGGGCTATGTCTTCCAGTGCTGGAACCGGGACGGCTATGCCCAGAACGACCCGGTGTACCGGCTGACCAGTCCGACAGCGGAGGTGACCCTGGACGGGGACGCGGCCTACACCGCCTACTACGTCCCCCAGCAGGTCACCGGCGTGGCCATCACAGGGGCCGGCTGGGGCTCCAGGGGCTCCGCCGCCGGGGACCTCCCCATCTATGCGGGGACCCGCGTCACCGTGTCTGTCCGGATCGAGGACAACTCTCGCGTGCATTTGAGAAACAGCCATTTGGCGGTGTACGCCGGGGACCAGGCCGCCGTGGAGGCCGGAACCGCCGCCCTCCTGGCCCAGGAGGACAGCGGACAGTTTGGGCTGCCCAGTACCATTTCCGTGGCGGTGTGGCCCCAGGGGGTGGAGCGGATCACCGCCGTGGCCTGGACCGACGGCTGTGAGAAGCACTACGACACCATGGCCGTAAAGACCGCCTCCGCCGGGGACGCGCTGGACCTCACCTGGCTCTCCTCCCCCCAGGCGTACCGCACCTCCGCCGGCTCCGCCACCAGCCACCCCGCCTTCTTCGATGTGGCGGCCTTCGTGGACCGGCAGACCGGGCAGCCCGCCGTCTACGCCGCCGGCATCGGCGGCGTGTTCGAGCTGGACTACGGCGGCAAGACCGATATGGTCCCCATGGCCGGCATGGAGGACCTGGGCAGCGGCGGGGACAACATATCCGTAAGCTCCTACGCCCTGGCGGTGGGGGGCCCCGACGCGGGGGATCTGACCGCGCTGGTAAAGAAAGTCACCACCACAGGTTCCGGCATGGACAGCACCGTCACCTTCTCCTATGAGCTGCGCCGGTACGACGCTTCTCAGGGGGCCTGGGCCGTGGTGGAGGGCTCCCGGATGGCCAACGAGGCGCTGTATCCCGATCTCATCGGTATGAACGTCTACGCCCTGGTGCTGGACGGAGACGACGTGTGGACCGACAAGGCCCACTGGGACGGCGCCGCCTGGACGGCCCATGGCTATCACTTCACCGCCTTTTTCAAGGCGGGGGACGGCGCCGCCTATGCCATCGCCAGGAACGCGGACTATACCTATTCCTCCTACCGCTATGACGGCGCCGCCTGGACCAGGCTGGACGACCTGCCCGGCGCTCTGGTCAGCGCCTCCTCCGGCGGGAAGCTGCTGGTGGGCCTGGGGACCCGGCAGTATGACGGCGCTTATCCGGAGGGCTACGCCGTGGTGGAGGACGGCAAGACCACCGCCACCTACCCCGCCGTGAGCTCCTCCGCCCTGGGCGGCTACTGGACCCCTGACGGCTGCACCGTCTCCGACCAGATCCTCAACGCGGCCATCGGCTTCGGCGGGGACGGCGCGGTGTACGCCGCCGTGAGCGCCGATGTGAGCGGGACAAGCAGCTACCTCCTCCGGGCCGGTGAAGACGGCTGGCAGCTCATGGACACCGTGGAGGCCTTCGATCGGGAGGGCGCCACGGACCTGTACGCCCGTCCCACCTCCATCAGCCGGATCACCGCCGCCGCCGAGGGCGTGACCCTCTTCTACGGCAGCGACGGCGCGCTGTATCTCCAGACCGCCGATTTCACCATCACCTTCCACTCCAACGGCGGCAGCGAGGTGGCGCCCGTGACGGGCCAGGCGTGGAGCGCCGTCTCCGTACCCAGGCCCACCCGCGATGGGTACACCTTCGCCGGGTGGTACTATGACAACGACACCTTTGAAAAGCCCTGGAGCGAGACGGTCATCCCCGCCTCCAACCTGGACCTCTACGCCAAGTGGACCAAGAGCGGCAGCGTGATCGACCCCGACAAGGACCCCTATCACGAGGACCGCCAGAAGGCCCTGGCCCAGTTGGATGAGGCCCTGAACCGTATGGACCGGAAGGACTACAGCGAGGACAACTGGAAGACCATCCTCCTGGAGTATGAAAACGGCGTATACGCCATCGGCGTCGCCAAGCCCAAGCCCGTCAGCGACGACATCGACGACGTCAACCAGGCCATCTACAACACCATCTATAAGGCCCTCAACGCCGCCATCAACCGCATGAACGCCGTGCCCGTGCAGTCCGTGGGGAACATCACCGTGGCCGTCTCCGTGGACGCCGACACCATCGGCCTGGGCTATCTGGTCCGGCCCACCCTGGTGACGGTGCCCAAGTACACCCGCGCCTCCGTGGTGCTCACCGACCTCCTCACCGCAAACGGCTACCGCTGGGAGAACACCGGCACCATCGAAAACGGCTTCTATCTGGCACAGATCAAGCCCGTGGACCAGACCGACGCCAAGCCCGCCGACTTCCTGCTGGAGCTCAAGGACTTCACCTTCAACGAGGACGACAAGAAGGACACGAAGCTGGGCGAGTTCGACTACAACAGTTGGTCCGGCTGGATGTACTCCACCGGCGACAGCGACAACGACGATTACCCCTCCTTCCCCGGCGTGGGCGCTTCCGAATACCGGATGATCGACGGCGAGGTCATGCGCTGGCAGTTCACCTGCTACGGCTACGGCGCGGACCTCAACGCGGACAACTCCGCCTGGGGCACCGCCAGCGTGGTCCCCGAGCTGGGCAACAAGAGCGAGCTCACCTGGGAGGTGGCCGCCCTCCGCAAGGAGACCAAGGACGCCGAGCTGGAGAAGGACGAGAACTTCGTCAAGGCCATCGCGGTCCTGGAGGACCCCGCCGCCACCCAGAGCGAGATCGACGCGGCCTATCAGGCCCTCACCGGCCAGGGCGGCGGCGGCTCCGGCGGCGGAGGAGGCTCCGCCATCACCACCCAGCCCTCGGTCACCGTGGACGAAAGCGGCGAGGCCAAGGTGGAGATAAGCGCCGAGGATATGGCCGCCATCGTGGAGCGCGCCAAGGAGGACGACGCCGAGCGCATCATCATCGATCCCGACGTGGACGGCGCCCCCGACAAGATCACCGTGGTCCTGCCCAAGGAGTCCGTGTCCTCCATCGCCAAGGACACCAAGGCCGCCCTGGTGGTCAAGGCCGGCGCCGCAGACGTCACCCTTCCCACCGCCGCCCTCTCCGATCTGGCGGGCCGGGACGGCAAGACCGTCTCCATCTCCGCCGAGACCCTCAAGGATAAAAGCGGCAAGGCCACCGGACAGGTCCGCGTGGAGGTCAAGTCCGGCGACACCGTGGTGGAGCAGCTCGCGGGAGGCGTCACCGTCTCCCTCACCGTGTCCGATCCCACCTCCGGGACCGTGCTCATGCTCATCACCGAAGAGGGCGCCAAAATCATCAAAAAGTCCAGCCTGGACGGCAAGACCCTCACAGCCAAGCTGGACGGCTCCTGCACCCTCATGGTCAAGGACAACAGCAAAACCTTCTCCGACGTGCCCGACAACTACTGGGGCAAGGACGCCATCGCCTTCGTCACCGCCCGGGAGCTCTTCAACGGGATCAGCGACGACCAGTTCGCGCCCGCCGCGCCCATGACCCGCGCCATGCTGGTCACGGTGCTCCACCGCCTGGAGGACACGCCCGCCGCCAAGGTCGACGCCGCCTTCCCCGATGTGGACGCCGCCGCCTGGTATGCCGACGCGGTGGCCTGGGCCAGCGGGAACGGCATCGTCACCGGCACCGGCTCCGGCTTCGAGCCCGACGGGCAGATCACCCGTGAGCAGCTCGCCACCATCCTCTACCGCTACGCCGACTTCCTGGGTCTGGATACCTCCGCCGCCGGTGCGCTCTCCCAGTTCTCCGACGGAGACAAGGTTTCCGCCTGGGCCGAGGAGGCCATGCAGTGGGCGGTAGGCTCCGGTCTGCTCACCGGCAAGGGCAACGGCACCGTTGATCCCACCGGAAACGCCACCCGCGCCGAGGTGGCCGCCATCCTTCAGCGCATGGTCGCCATGATGGTGAAGTAACCGGCCAAAAATACCGTTGCTGTGCCGGCTGCGGCGCGGCCGGCACAGACCATTCGATCCCATGCGGTACGGGCGGACGCCCCCTCGGGCTCCCCGCCCGTACCGCGTCTTCTTTCAATAGAATAAACGGAAGGGCGCCCCCTGTAGAACCATCTACAGGGGGCGCCCTTCCGTTTGCCTATTCCCGGGGCTCCTTCGTCCCTTGGAACGTCTTTTTCTTTTCAGGCTGAAGGCCCAGTTGAAACAGCGTGTTGGACCACGACCCGCACCATTTTTGCAGGTCCTTGCGCAGCGCCTCAGGCGCCTCCTTTCGCTTGGGAGGCCGCCCCAGCTTCTCCGCCAGCCGCCGCACCTCCTCCAGCTCCCTCTTCGCCCGCTCATCCAAGTTGAGCACCTTATAATAGCACTCGTGCAGGACCGTGCGGTGCCGCTTTGTGCCCTTATTGGTGTTGCTCAGGACGGTCCCGGAAAAGGGCGTGATATGGGCCACCGGCTCCAGCCCGATCTGATAGAGCGTATTTCTCCAGGATCCGCAGCGTGCGATCAGTTTTTTTCGGAGCGGCTCCTCCACTTCGCTCCGCAGCGGAGCCCGCCCCAGCGCCCGCGCCTGCTCCAGCAGTTCCTCCAGCATCGCGCGGTACTCCGGCTCCAGGTCCCCGATGGGGTGCACGGTATCCTCCCAATGGATGCCCGCCGCGGTGAGGACCTGATTCCAGGTCTGATAATACTTCGCCAGGTCTCCCAACTCGTCCTGAAAGTCCTTTGGATGGGGAATGCGCCCCAATTGGATGCCCCGCTCCCGCACCAGCTCCAGCAGTTCCCGGTGGTGCTTGCGCTCCGCCTCCATCCTGGCCATCGATGTGCCGCCTCTCCCGGCCGCTTTGCTCAGACCTGCCTTTTGAAGGGCATAGGGCCACTTTTCAAATCGCCGTTTCAAATAGCACCGGTAGACCCAAAAGACCTCCCGTTGGGCGGGAGAGTGGCCCAGCTGTTCCGCCGTTTTCCGCACCACATTCAAAAGTTCCTCATCTGTAAAACTCTCATAGAGCAGCTTCCCCGCCGCTGTCTGGAGAGAGTATTCGTCAAGTTCCTCCTCAGACGCCTCGCTTTCTGTCTCGGACGGGTCGGTACACGCCGCCGCAAGCTGCGCAAGCCGCCTCTTTTTCTCTTCCAAGTTGGTCATACTCTTTCCTCCACACAGGAATTGGCGCCCGTTGTCCGCCGCCGCGCGCGCTCATGGCGTCTCGGTCTCTATCAGCCCGTATTTGACCTTGATGCGGTCCAGCTTTTCCAGCATGGGCTCCGCGGCAAACCAGAGAAAGAGGAAGGTGGCGGAGGCGTGGACCAGGTCCATGGGGAAGCCCGTGATGTAATACACCAGCAGGACCTTCCAGTTGAGCTCACTGGCCCACATGAGCGCCGAAACCGGGTTCATGATGCCGCCGTAGATGAGGATGGCGGCCAGAGCGCCGAAGACACACAGCGACATCCGCGCCCGGCGCAGCAGCCCCTTGCGGAACAGGACGCCGGCCAGGAACCCGATGATGCCCATGGCGAACATCTGCCAGGGCGTCCACGGCCCCTGAGAGAACATGACGTTGGACGTCAGCATGGTCACCGCGCCCACCAGGAACCCGGTCTCCCCCCCGAAGGCCACGCCCGCAATGATGGTCAGCGCCATGACGGGCTTGAACTGGGGCAGCATGAAGAATGCCGCCCGCCCTGCCACTCCGATGGCGCAGAGCACGGCGATGATCACAAGCTCCCTGGCCTGGGGCTTGTGCCCCTCGAAGATGAGGAAAAAGGGCGCCATGCATTCCAGCAGGACCAGCAAGGCGATGAAGTAATACTTTTTGTTGCCCAGATAGTAGACGCCCACAAACAGGGTCACGGGGACAAGCAGCAGAATCATCACCGCCGCCGCCACGGTGCGCTTGGAGAGCCGGCGTTTCCCTCTCGGCACCTGCACCGGCACCGTCGGCGGCCTGGAGCGGCGGCCGATGGCCAGAGCGAAGACGAACAGGGCGACGATCAGCGCCCCGTAGATACCGGCATAGCCGGCGCCCAGGGCGGTGGCGCCGTCCGCGCCCACCAGGGCCGTGAGGTCGGTGATCCCCAGCGCCTGCAGGAAGGCGGCCGCCGCCACCAGGGCCGAGACCGCCGCGATGGCCTTGCGCCACCAGGGGAGCGGTCCGGGCTTTTTGTCCGGGCTCCCCTCCGCCGGAGGGGGCAGCGGTCCGTCGTCCTCCGGCAGTTGGGGGACAGGGGGCAGCTCACCGCCGCAGGCGGCGATGATGTCCTCCGCCGTTACCGCCTCCGGCAGCAGGCTCCGCGCCATGCGGTTTGCGGAGGTGGTGTAAAAGCTGTTGCCGGAGAAAAATGCCCTGGGCGCGGCCTCCGTAACGATGCCGCCGTCAAAGAACAGGGCGCAGCGGTGGGCGTACCTGGCACAGAACTCAATGTCGTGGCTCACCATGAGGATGGTCACGCCCCGGCGGAGCAGCGCCTGGAGGATCTCGGCGAACACTTGCTTGAACTCCGCGTCCAGGCCCTTGGTGGGCTCGTCCATCAACAGGATCTCAGGGTCCAGCAGCAGCACCTTTGCCAGCGCCGCCCGCTGCTGCTCGCCGCCGGACAGGTCGTAGGGGTGGCGGTCCAGCAGCTCCTCCAGGCGGCACAGCCGCGCCGCCCATGCCGCCCTGGCCGTCTGGACCTCCCGCGCCATGCGCCGGTCCCTCAGGATCTCAAACAGGTCCTCCCGGACCGTCTTTTTCACAAACAGCGCCTGGGGGTTTTGAGGCAGCACCCCCACGCCCCCATGGGTCCGGACCGATCCCCGGTAGGGCTTGTGCAGTCCTGCCAGCAGCTTGAGGGTGGTGGTCTTGCCCGTGCCGTTGCCGCCCAGGAGGGCCAGGAATTCCCCCTTCCCGACCCGCAGACTCAGGCCCTTCACCACATCGGGCAACTCCTTTTCGTATTTGAACCACAGGTCCTCCGCCTCGATGGCCGCGCCCTCGGGGTAGCCGTGCCGCCGCTCCTTGGGCAGAGGCTCCAGCGGTCGTGAGGCCGCCAGACCTGTGAGCCAGTCCCGCCCCTCCCGTACCGTAACGGGGCAGGATGCCGCGTTCTCCACCGCCGCCCACACGCGCATCGCCGTGGGCATCGACAGGAACATGGAGTGGCCCGCCCCCTTCAGGGCTCCGCCCACCTCCTCCGGCGTACCCGTGCACAACAGGCGGCCGCGGTCCATCACCGCCACCCGGGTCGCCAGCGGGAAGGCGTCCTCCAGACGGTGCTCCGTCAGGATCACCGTGGTCCCAAGCTCCCGGTTGATCCGCCCGATGGTCGCCAGGAAGTCCGAGGCGGCGATAGGGTCGAGCTGGCTGGTGGGCTCGTCCAGGATGAGCACGCTGGGCTGCATGGCCATCACCGACGCCAGATTCAGGAGCTGTTTCTGGCCGCCGGAGAGCTCCGTCACGTTTTTATAAAACCAGGTCTGGATACCGAAAAAGGAGGCCATCTCCGCCACCCGCCGCCGGATGGTGGGCGTGTCGTAGCCCAGGCTCTCCAGACCGAAGGCCAGTTCGTGCCATACCTTGTCCGTCACCACTTGGTTTTCCGGGCTTTGCAGCACGAATCCGATCCGCTCGCTCTGGGTCCGCTGGTCCAGGCCATCCAGCGCCTTCCCCTCGAAGAGTATCTCACCCTTCCGGTGCCCGTGGGGCGCCAGCACTGTCTTGAGCTGGCGCAGCAGCGTGGACTTTCCGCACCCGGAGGGGCCGCAGAGCACCAGGAACTCCCCCCGCGCCACCCGCAGGTCCAGCCCTTCAATGGCCGGCTTTGTCTGCTCCGGATAGTAGAAGGTCAGGCGTTCAATCGAAAATATGTCGTTCATTCGTCCTCCTCCCGGGTCAGCAGGCCGCACACCAGGGTCAGGTAGTCCGGCATCCGGCCGTCCTCGATCCAGAGCAGGGGCTTATGCAGGTAGCGCTCCGCCGTTTCGGCCACGTTGCCGCCCAGCGCCTCGATGGAATAGCGCATTTTTTCCGGGCAGCGGCAGGGCGCGCCGTCCGGACGGGTGCAGCGCGCCCCGCACAAGGTGCAGCTCCCGGCGGACAGGAGCAGAGCGCCGTCCCCGGCGCGCTCCAGCGCAAGTAGTTGGCCCAGCAGCCCCTCCTTCTCCGCCTTCATGCCGCCGAGCAGCCCGTCGGTGTCCGCTCCCGGCGCGGGGACGAGCACACGGGCATACAGATGGAGGGTGTCATATCGGTTCCAGAGCTCCAGCGGGTCAAATTCGAAGGGCGGGCAGGACCAGCGGCGGCCGTAATTGCCGCACTCCCGACAGAAGCCCAGAAATTTTTCCACGTCCACACAGGTGCGCAGATACTCCGCCACGGGGACGCGGGTCTCGATGGTCTGGACGGAATACGCCTCACGCATTGGCCGTTCCCCCTTCCCTTTTCAGCCGCGCCCACACCCGGTCTTCACGGACATTCAGGCCGACCGGCGTCAGGCACAGGGCCAGATATACCAGCAGGAAGCTGATGGGAAAGGGCCCGGGCGGCACACCCTTGATCGTCGGGAAGTACCGCCAGTAGAGCCCTCCGGCCAAAGCGCCGGACAGGAGATAGAGCCCGCAGAAGGACAGCCACCCCAGCGCCGCGCGGTCCCGGTCGTCAAACCGGTAGATGGAAAAGGCGCTGCGCCCCGGCAGGCCGTAGCCGCGGCTCTTCATGCTGTCCGCCGTCTCGATGGCGTTCTCCAGGCACCATGTCACCATGATGGAGAGGATTGTGATCCCGTGGCGCAGCCGCTGGAGCACGCTTCCGTCCGACACGTCCCGCCCCACGCACCGCTGTGCCTCGCTCACCGTGTGGATCTGGGCCTTGAACTTCGGTACGAAGCGCAGCGTCATACTCAGCACCAGGGAGAGGGCCGGGATGATCCGGCCGAAGAGGTAGACGAATTTATCCGACGTCATCACCGCCGTATAACAGGAAAACCACTCGATCACCGCGCACAGCATGGCCGCCGCCGCAAGGCCGTATGCCATGCTCTCCAGGGTCAGCGGATTTCCCGAGGGCAGGTAGGTCAGCAGCGTCGCGCCCTCATGGTTGAACGCCGGGTTCACCACCGCCGCCAGCAGCAGCATGGGCAACAGGCCGCACAGCTGGAACCGCACCGCCCTCCGACCGCCCAGATAGACGGCGTAGATCAGGGCCGACACCAGTGAGATCCCCAGGCAGACCGGGTGCATAAAGAACATCGTAAAGCCCACCACCAGCCCGAAGTACAGGAAGTTGACGGCGGGATGGTAGCTGGAAAAGGTATCTCTGTGCCGCGTTTTTCATCACATCCGTTCCAGGGGCGCGGTCTCCCGCGCCCCTGCTGCATTCTGTCGCTATGCTCTCTGATCAGCCTCCGGTGGAGTAGAAGCCCCCCACGTCCACACCCAGGTCACAGGTGTACTCCCAGCAGATCACGTCCCCGTCCTTGAGCTGGTAGCGGGAACAGCCGTAGTTGGGGAACCATTCATTTACCTTGTACATCCACCCCGACAGCTCCCCGCAGTCGAACTCATAGAGATTGTGGATGCCCTCGATGTACGCGGAGTTGTACATGGGCGTGTTCTCAAACTCCATATGGATGCCCTTCTGCTTACAGGTCCGCTGGAGGACGTTGAACACGCTCTCCCCCTCGTAGAAGGTGACGGCGGTGGGCTCCAGGATCCAGCCGTCCTCCGGCACCAGCTCCACCTTTTCAGGGTCCAGCCAGTCCATGTTGTCCAGGATCGTGGCGCAGGAGATGGACAGTGTGCAGGTATAGGCCGTATCTGAAATGGAGGCGTCCTGGGGCTCTACGGGCAGTGGCTTTCCCTCCGGCACCGGGTCTGTGAGATATTTGTCCTTGCCCGTGTTGGGGTCCAGGACCATACCATGGGCCTCGGAGTACGCAGCGTCCCCCTTCTCCACACCGGGGGAGGAGCCTCCCGCGATGGCCTGGGCAGCGGCGATCTTCTCCTCTGCGGTGAATCCCCCTTCCAGTCCTCCGGGCCGGGACTCGATCCCGGAGGTGGGCGCGGGGGTGGCCGCCGGCTCCGTCTCCTCCTGCGCCGCGGGGCTCTCCGTTGGCGCGGGGAGTGCCGAGGCGGCGGGCGCCGGACTTGCAGACGGTAAAGGCGTGGTCTGGGGTGTGGAGCCGGCCGTCTCCAGAGAAACGGGGGGCGGGGTGGTTTTCTCCACCGTCCACCCCTGCAGCCCCGGAGCACCGCCGCCATACCAGAACGCCGCCGCCAGGATGACCAGCACCGCCAGTACGCCGACGACCTTTCCCCTGGTCAGCTTCACTTCTTCTCACCGTCCTCCCACGGTGTATAGAGGCAGTACGCCGGACACAGCTCCCCCATGTAGATCCACACGTTCTCCCCCATCTCTATGGGCTCGGGGAAGGTGAGATTAGGGACGAACAGCTTCAGCGTTGTCCGCCGGAGCCCCTTGAGATTGATCCCCTCCGCTACGGGCGCCGCGCGGAAGGCCGCCACGCGCTCCGCCAGATCTCCGATCCCCAGCTCCTTCGACAGCCGGGGGAGGACCTCCTCCTCCTTGCAGTACACCACGTTGTCAGGGTCCTTGAACCAGTTCACATGCATGATGGGCACTCCCTTTCCTTTTCCTTACTCTACAGAACTTTACAGATTTACAGCAGATTGGCGCTGCCCAGCAGGTTGAACAGCATCTGGGCGATCTCACAGCGCTTGATGGCCGCAGTGGGTCGGATCTCCAGAGCCGACTGGTCCAGGATGTCCTCCTGGTAACAGAAGGCCAGCCCCTCCCGGGCCCACTCCGACGTGGTCACATAGTCGGTAAACTGGGCCAGGATGTCCCGAATGGCGCCGGTGTCCAGGGCCGTGTCCATCCCGCAGAGCTTGGCCGCCCGGGCCACCATCACCGCCGCCTCCTGGCGGCTGATGGTCCCGTCGGGCCGGAAGGTGCTCCCGTCTCCCGTGCCGGTCACGATGCCGTACGTGCTGGCCGTGCCCACATATCCCGCGTACCACGCGTCCGCGGGCACGTCGGTGAACCGGTCCGCCGCCGCCGGCGTCAGGCCCAGGGCCTTCACCACGATGGCGGCGAATTCCGCCCGGGTCATGTCCCCGTCCGGGTCGAAGTTCCCGTCGCTCTTCCCGCT
>NZ_JBCOAQ010000021.1:41047-42253 GCF_040226735.1 Intestinimonas sp. RTP31139st1_F5_RTP31139_211217
ACGCCGGTGATGTCCGGGAAGGTGGCCTCACGGTCCACGATGGGCATATACGTGACCGCGGGGTCCTTCCCCTCCAGCCCCTCCCCCGGCTTGGCCCCGGCCAGCTCACCCGTCACCGTCAGGGAATCTCCCATCCGGTAGAGGCTGTTCCGCCCGTCCCGGGCCCTCTGGGCTGCGATCAGGCCATAGAATGCCTGCTCTGAGGCCATCTGGTTCGAGCCCGACCCGTCCGCCGTGTGCAGGAAACCGTTCCCGGGCAGATAGAAGGTTATCAGATTGTCCAGCATGCTCTTTCCGTTTTTCACGAACCGGCTGTCGTCCAGCGGGATCCCCAGCTCGCACAGCGCCACGATCATCTGTACACAGCTCTCCGAATTGGTCGTCCCCCAGGACGCATAGCCCGCGCTCGCGTCCTGCTGCTTCGACATGCACGCCAGGGCCTCCTCTGTGGCCTTTGCCACCGCCGCCTGGTCCTGGTACTTTGCCAGCGCCTGGAGCGCCATCCCCGTGATGTCGGGGTCCGACACCCCGTCCCCCGAGGACGCCGCCGCCGTGCCCCCGAACAGGCTCCATCCGCCGTCCGGGAGCTGGCAGTCCAGGATGCGGTCGATATACATCTGCCGCGTCGCCTGCGTCGCCGCTTCGGGATTTTCCGGCATGGGGTAGTCCTTTGAATCCAGCGCGATGAGCGCCCAGATCGGACCGTTGAGCCCCTGCCAGATCGTCTTGCCGTAGTCGCCCAGGGGTTTGGTCAGGTCGTACCCCGCCACGTCCCGCGCGTCCTTTCCGATGGACGAGAGCGCCACAATGAGACGCGAATATTCCGTGTATTTCTTGTCGTGGAGCACCCCGTCACAGGCCTTCACATAGCTCTCCACCGTGGCGTAGTATTTCTGATAGTACTCCTCAGGCACCTCATACCCGCTCCGCGCCAGGCCCAGCACCGCCCACTCGCCGCCGATGGACCCCACTTGGGGATCCTTCACCGTGCGGTACATGTACGCCGCTGTGTCCGTAACGGCGTCGGCCAGCCTCTCGTCCGACACCGCCGCCCACGCCCCGGTACTCAGGCTCAGCGCCAGTACCCATGCCAGCGCCAGCGATACCGGCCGTCTCCATCTCTGTTTCATTCGTTTCTCCTCCTTTTCCTTCCTTACAAATGGCCTCTTTTCGTCAAAAAAAGCTGTGGCGCGGGGCACATGCCCC
>NZ_JBCOAQ010000021.1:42263-57229 GCF_040226735.1 Intestinimonas sp. RTP31139st1_F5_RTP31139_211217
GGGCAAACCCCCGCGCCACAGCCGTTTTCCTGTGTCGTCCTGTCGCAGTCTATCCCTGATCCACTTCACGCACGGTGGAGGATATACTTCAAGCAGGTCTTCTGACTTAGGTACACTTCTCATCGGCCCGCCTTATCGTATCCGATCCGATACAATGGCTGACTTTCGTCACTGGCCGAACGTACCCTTACAGCGGCGGCGTCCGTCCCGGATTTTCACCGGGTTCCCTTTTCATCCCACACGATACACGCCGCAAGGCTGCGGCAGCCCCTCGTGCGGGCCACTCAAAGCAGTATTCAATTTTGTATTTCACGGTGCCCCCATGGCTCGTGCAGAGCCGAGAGGCGTTCCCCTGTGTATTCCGGTCCCTTATAGAATACTATTCCGCCGCCGAAATGTCAATTGCACGTTTCCGCCCCGCCCGTGCGGCACCAACGAAACGCGGCGGCGCCCCAAAATGCGCCGCCGCGTTTCGTTGGTGTTGAGAAAGAGAGAGGAGGTTTGAGATAGATGGTACGGCAATGATTGTTTGCTTTCCTGTCTACGCTGATAAGGATACCACAGCTTTCCCGAAAATGAATGGACAATCTTTGAAGGATGCGTGAACAATGTGTGAATCTTCCCCTTGGCTTTCAGGGCGTGTCTATTGACTATGCGGCAGTCTCACCGTGAAGTCCGTGCCGGCGTCCTCCCCGCTGGACACGGCGATGGAGCCGCCGTGCCCGTCCACGATGCGCTTTGCGATGGCGAGGCCGAGGCCATAACCGCCGGAAGTCCTGGCCCTGGAGTCATCGGCGCGGTAAAACCGTTCAAACAGGTGGGGCAGATGCTCCGGCGGGATAGCCGGTCCGGTATTGTGGACCGCCAGGCAGACGCCGCCCCGCTCCGGGCGTGAGAGGACGAGCTTGACCCGGCCGCCGTTTCCGGCATATTTTACAGCGTTATCCAGCAGGATGGCCACCAGCCGGCGGAGCTGGTCTGCATTGCCCTGGACAGTGAGCTGGTCGGCAATCTCGCTCTCCATCTCCACGCCCTGCTCGAAGGCCACCGGCTCAAAGGGAAGCAACGCGCTCCAGGTGAGCTCTGAAACATCCACAGGCGCGGTGACCGGAGCAGTCTCCTTTCCGGCGTCGCTCTTGGCCAAGAAGAGGAGGTCCTCCACCAGGGCGCGCATCCGCTGCGCCTCGTCCCCGATATACTCCACCCATTTCTGCTGCTGTGCGATGGTGTCCCCGCTGTGGGCGAGGAGGATGCCGGTATTGGTGAGTATGACGGTGAGTGGAGTCTTGAGCTCATGAGAGGCGTCCGCCACAAAGCGGCGCTGCTGCTCCCACGCCTCCTCCGCCGGCTTGAGGGCCAGTCCGGAGAGCATCAGCGAGATGACGAAGAAACCGCCCAGGGCCAGCGCCCCCACCAGCAGCGAGGAGCGGATCAGCGGCCACAGTGAGTCGGTCTCCCAGCCCATATCGGCAAAGGCGATCCGGCTGTTCCCCTCCCGGTCCGTGTCCTGCAGATAGCGCAGGTTCAGCCCCGATATGGCGCCGCTCTCCTCCGTGGCTGCGGCCACGGCCTGGGCCACCACCTGGTCGGATACCTCCACATTATTGCCGCCGGTAACCTGGGCGGGACCGCCGTCCTCGTCCAGCAGGACCACAAAGACCGGCACCATCGTGAACCGGCGTTCCTCGCCCTGTTCCTCCATTTCCTCCTCGTGAGACGCGCCGAACTGGAACACAGGGGGCGGCGCGTCGTCGCTCCACTTCAGGGCCGTGCGCATAGCCTCCTCGCTCTGCCGGACCAGACGCTGGTAATTGTAGCCCACCAGCGCGCCAAAGACGATGATGAGCACCAGGGCGACCAGGAGCATATTGGTGAGAATAAATTTTTTGCGCAGGCGCTTGATCATGGTTCTTCCACTTCCAAAAAGTAGCCCACCTTCCGCACCGTACGGATGGTGACGCCGGACTCCAAAAACAGAAGCTTTTTCCGCAGGAAGGAGACATAGACCTCCACATTGTTGTCCTCGGCATTGCTGTCCGCCCCCCAGACCTTGAGAATGATCTCCTCCTTGGGGACCACCATCTTGGGATAGGCGATCAGGAGGCGCAGCACCTCAAATTCCTTGAAGCCCAGCCTCACCTCGCGCTCTCCGCACCGGAGGCAGCGGGTGGAGAGGTTGAGGGTGAGGTCGGCGTAGGTGAGCAGCTCCGTCCGGACCTCCCCCTGCCGCCGGGCCAGCGCCCGGATCCGCGCCAGCAGCTCCTCCGTGGCAAAGGGCTTGGTCATGTAGTCGTCGGCCCCATGGTCCAGGCCCGCCACTTTGTCCGGGACCTCGTCCCGGGCGGTAAGCATGAGGATGGGGGTGGACACTTTGGCCTCCCGCAGTCCCCGGGCCACCGCCAGCCCATCCATGCCGGGGAGCATCACGTCCAGCACGATGACGTCGTACTGGTTGGTTAGTCCATACTCCAGTCCGTCCGGTCCGGTATACACCAGATCGGCCAAATAACGGTGCTCCGCCATGATCTGCCCCAGCGCCTCGGCCAGGCGCACCTCGTCCTCTACAATCAGTACCCGCATGTCGTACCACTCCTTTTCAGGTTTGGTTCTCAGTCTACGCCCCAAAGCTGAAATTTGTCTGAAAAGTGGAGGCAGCGTTCTGAACTTTCATTGTGCCGCACCCTTTTCTCTCCTCCCATCGTGTCTCCCGGCCGTCCGGCGTTCGGGCGCGCACCTTCCCGCGTGCGTGGGCGGGAAGAGGATCTACGCTCTTTCCCACCGCAAAAGGCCCCCGGCCACAGACGTGGCCGGGGGCCTCAGCCTCTCGGTAAGCGCCTCCGCGCGCTCAGACAGTGATGACCTCCACGCCCGCGCCGTCCAGCAGGGACCTGCCCTCCCGGCTCAGATCCTTGTCCGTAATCACAGTGTGGACCGAGGCCAGGGGGAAGCTGGACGCCACCGCGCTGGCCCCCACCTTATCGGAGGTTGCCAAAACGATCATCTTTTTGGCCGACTTGGCCATGGCCCGGGCCACCTCAGCCCGGAACAGATTGATGGTGGAGACCCCCTTATCCTCGCTGATGGCATCGGCTCCGATGAAGCACTTGTCCACCGAGAACTGGGCCAGGCCCAGCTTGGTCAGGGGGCCCACATTGGCCTCGGCGTCGTGCTGAAAGGAGCCGCCCAGCAGTACCACGTCCAGCGCGGGGCACCGCCTTACGAAGTTGCAGAGAAATACCGAATTGGTGATGACCGTGACCCCCCGCTTGGAGGCCAGCTCCCTGGCCAGCAAGGAACAGGTGGAACCGGTCTCCACAATGACAGTCTCCCCGTCACTGACCATGGAGGCCGCCCGCTGGGCGATGCGGAGCTTCTGCTCGTAGTTGTTCCACATCCGGGTGGAGGTGTCGTATCCGTTGTCCACGGGGATCGCCCCGCCGTGGGTCCGCTTGAGAACACCCTGGTCCTCCAGCTTTTTCAAATCCTGCCGCACCGTCACCAGCGATACCCCGAACCGCTGGGTGAGCTCACTGACGCTGACCTTGTCCTCCGTCTGCAGCAGATCGATGATTTCCAACTGCCTTTGATTGAACAATGCGAAAGCCTCCATCCCGCCGTATGAAATGTGGCGTGTTTTCTCTTAAAGAGTATCATAGCGCATATCTCCGGAAAACGCAAGCAAAAGTACATTCAAACGAAAGAATTCTCTTGCGTCGCCCGGGGGCCGGGGGTATAATGGGGCAGTGATAGGACCGCGGCCCTCAGGTTTCCTTTTCGGGCAGCGATCCCCTATTTTTGCAACGTGGAAAGGATGATCCTGCTTGGAACAGACCTGCGCCCATGCGTTGGCCGTGACCGCGGCCCGCGCCCGCCTGCTGGCAATGGATATGGTCCACACCGCGGCTTCCGGCCATATCGGCGGCTCCCTGTCCGTGATGGACCTGCTGACGACCCTGTATTTCCATACGATGCGGGTAGACCCCAAGGACCCGAAGGACCCGGATCGGGACCGTCTGGTCCTCTCCAAGGGCCACTGCACGCCCGCTCTCTACGCGGTGCTGGCCCTGAAGGGCTACTTTCCTGTAGAGGACTGCAAGCTCTTCCGCTCTATCAAGGACCACTATTCCGGCCATCCGGACATGAAGCACGTTCCCGGCGTGGACATGTCCACCGGCTCCCTGGGGCAGGGGATCTCCGCCGCCGTCGGCATGGCCCTCGCCGGCAAGATGGACGACAGGAATTACCGGGTCTACGCCATCCTCGGCGACGGCGAGATCGAGGAGGGCCAGGTGTGGGAAGCGGCCATGTCCGCGGCCAAATACCATCTGGATCACCTGTGCGCCATCGTGGATGTAAACGGCCTCCAGATCGACGGCAGCACTGCCGACGTCATGCCCTCCGAGCCGCTGGACAAAAAGTTTGAGGCCTTCAACTGGAACGTCCTCCACGTGGACGGCCACGACTATGCCGCCATCGCCGCCGCGCTGGAGCAGGCAGCCGCCTGTAAGGACAAGCCCACCGTGATCCTGGCTCGCACGATCAAGGGCAAGGGCGTGTCCTACATGGAGAACAACGCGGGATGGCACGGAAAGGCCCCCAACGACGAGCAGTATGAGATCGCCAAGGCGGAGCTGGAGCGCGCCCTGGCGGAATTGGAGGCGAACTGACATGGCTGATAAGATCGCGACCCGCGCCGCCTATGGCGACGCCATTGTGGAGCTTGCTGCAGCGCACCCCGAGCTGGTCGTCCTGGACGCCGATCTGTCCAGTGCCACCATGACCAAGAAATTTTCCCAGACCTACCCCGCGCGCTTCCTCAACATGGGCATTGCCGAGGCCAACATGATGGGCGTGGCGGCGGGCCTCGCCACCTGCGGCAAGAAGCCTTTTGCCTCCACCTTCGCCATGTTTGCCGCCGGGCGGGCCTTCGAGCAGGTCCGCAATTCCATCGCCTATCCCCATCTGAATGTAAAGGTGGTGGGGTCTCACGGAGGGCTCTCCGTAGGAGAGGACGGCGCCACCCACCAGTGCTGCGAGGACTTCGCCACCATGCGGAGCATCCCCGGTATGGTGGTCTGCTGCCCTTGCGACGCCAATGAGATGCGTCAGGCCGTCCAGGCCCTGGTGGAGTATGACGGTCCCGCCTACCTGCGTCTTGGCCGGGCCGCCGTGGAGGATGTCACCTCCTCCCTGCCCGGCTACGCCTTCAAGTTGGGCGAGGGCGCGGTGCTTCGGGACGGCGGCGACGTGACCATCGTCGCCGTGGGCGGTATGGTCCAGGAGGCCCTGAAGGCCGCCGACCTCCTGAAAGGCGAAGGGGTGGACGCCCGCGTCATCGATATGCACACCGTCAAGCCGTTGGACGAGGCCCTGGTCCTCAAGGCCGCCAAGGAGACCGGAGCCATTGTCACCACGGAGGAGCACAATATCATCGGCGGTCTCGGCTCCGCCGTGGCCGACTATCTCGCCGGCGTGTACCCGGTGCCGGTGGTGCGCCACGGCGTGAACGATGAGTTCGGTCGTTCGGGCAAGGCCGCCGAGGTCCTAGAGGCCTATGGCCTCACCGCCGTGGGCATCGTGGAGAAGGTCCGGGCCGCCCTGGCGCTGAAGCGGTAACATGAAGCTGGTCTGCCTTGGGGACAGCCTGACCTATGGCTACGGCGTCCCCCGAAGGGACTGCTGGGTCAGCCTGTGCGCGGAGCGGACGGGCCATACGCTGGTGAACCGGGGGATCACCGGCGACACGGCGGGCGGTATGCTCTCCCGTTTTGGCCGGGATGTGCTGAATGAGAGGCCGGACCGTGTGCTCATCATGGGCGGCGCCAACGATATCTTTCTCACCGGCAGCGACCTGCGGGCCAGGGCTGATCTCGGCGCCCTGGTCCACCAGTCGGTCGCCGCTGGCATCCGCCCTATGCTGGGCCTGCCCATCCCCCTTTCTCCCGCCCTGGTCCCACCCCCCTGGACCGAGCTGACGGATTTCTTCGCGCTGGAGCCGGTGTTCCGTGCCTACCGGGACTGGCTGCTCCGCTTTGCCGGGATCTTCCGCATACAGACCGTGGACTTCTCCCTGCCGGCCTTTGCGCCGCCGGAGGGCATGCGGCTGTATCTGGACGGCCTCCACCCCAACCGGGAGGGGCACCGCCTGATGGCGGACGCCCTGTGCGCCGCCCTGCCGCCCATCCATCTCTGAGAAAACCCGGGCGCCTCTGCTGTGGCGCCCGGGTTTTTGCTGCTTTTTTACGAAAAAGGCTTGACTGTAAACCCCCTTCACCCTTTATACTGAGCCTGTCAGGAGGTGTATCCATGAACATCGGCCAGTTGGAAACGGCTCTGGGCATGACCCGGGCCAACATCCGTTTTTATGAAAAAGAGGGGCTGCTCTCCCCCGCCCGCAGTGAAAACGGCTACCGGGACTATACCGGGTCCGATCTGGACATCCTGCGCCGGATCAAGCTCCTCCGCCAGCTCCAGTTCTCCCTGGAGGACATCAGGGCCATGCAGACGGGCGCGCTGGACCTGCCCGCCGCCCTCCGGCAGCAGGAAGCCCGTCTCCAGCGCCAGGCCGACGACCTGGATGCGGCCCGCGCCCTGTGCCGCACCATGGAGGCCGACGGGGTCCAGTACCGGGATCTGAATGCGGGAAAATATTTGGAGGAAATGGTCCGGCTGGAGCAGGGCGGTGTCCGGTTCCAAAGCGTGGAACGGGACGCCCTCCCTACCGTCAACCACCCCTGGCGGCGCTTCTTTGCCCGCTCGCTGGACTTCAGCCTGTGCCGCCTGCTGCTGGACGCCGTGCTGGCCCTGGGTTTTCGGACCACTGCGGGAGACGGGCTGATGTGGGACCTGCTGATGGCCTATCTTACCTGGGGCGTTCAATTCCTGTTGGAGCCTCTGCTGCTGAGCACCTGGGGATTTACCCCGGGCAAGTGGCTTTTCGGTCTGGCCGTCCGGAACGCCGACGGGGGCAAGCTCACCTTTTCCCAGGCCTTTGGGCGGCTGTCCGCCCTATTTGGGCGGGGCGAGGGCTGGGGCATCCCCTTTTATGCGCTCTACCGCAATTATAAAAGCATGCGTGCCCTTGAGGAGGGCGAAGTCCTCCTCTGGGAAGAGACGTGCGCTTACACCATCCGGGACCTGCGCCCGGTGCGGTGGGTGGGTTTTCTGGGCGCGGAGGCCGCCCTTCTGGCCGTATCCCTGCTGCTGGGCCTCCATGTCCTGGTCCCGCCGGTACGCCACCCCCTGACCGTAGCGGAGTTCTCCCGAAACTACAACGCCGCCCTGCGCCGGTACGGCGGGGCTGAGACCTACGTGCTGGACGCTGACGGCGGCTGGGTGAAGGTCGCGCCGGCAGGCACCTATTCCATCGGCCTGTCCGATCCCCCTCCCGCCCTTCAGTACACGCTGGAGGACGGCGTGGTCACCGGCGTGTCCTTTACCACCAGCGCCGCGCCCTCCTTTCTGAACTCCAACGACAGCCTGGCACTGTTCTCCCTGCTCGCCCTCCTGCCCGCTCAGCCCGAAGTGGGGCTTCACAACTGGTATTTTGCCAGCCGTGATACAACGTCCCAGTTCGGCGGAAGCTTTGAGGATTTCTCCTTCACCAGATACGGTCTCACCATCACCAACCGGGTGGACTACAGCGGCTATGAGGCGGTCGGCGAGCACTACCTGCTTCCCATCGAGGGGCAGACGCAGACCTTCCGCCAGACCTTCTCCATCACCGCAGCGGGATAATTTGTAAACAATTCTTGAACCCTCTTGCAATTTTCTATACGAAGGATTATGATAGTTTAGCACTCCAAGAGAAAGAGTGCTAAACTATCGTTTTTTATTCTCTTATCTTTTTCATACGGAGGCTTGACTTATGGCAAAGAAACAGTTCAAGGCGGAATCCAAGCGGCTTTTGGATCTGATGATCAACTCCATCTATACCCACAAGGAGATTTTCCTCCGGGAGCTCATCTCCAACGCCAGCGACGCGGTGGACAAGCTGGCCTACCGGTCCCTCACCGACGATCAGGTGGGACTCTCCCGCTCCGACTTCAAGATCACCCTGATCCCGGACCGGGACGCGCGCACCCTCACCGTCTGTGACAACGGCATCGGCATGACCCGGGACGAGATGGAGCAGAATTTGGGCACCATCGCCCGCAGCGGCTCTCTCCAGTTCAAGCAGGAGATGGCCGCCAAGGAGGGGGAAAACCAGGACGTGGCCGACATCATCGGCCAGTTCGGCGTGGGCTTCTACTCCGCCTTCATGGTGGCCGACCAGGTGACGGTGATCTCCAGAGCCTACGGCAGCGACGAGGCCTGGAAGTGGGAATCCGCCGGGGCCGACGGCTACACCATGACCCTCTGCGAGCGGGAGGCTGCCGGTACCGACGTGATCCTCCACATCAAGCCCGACACCGAGGACGATGACTACGACCAGTACCTCCAGCAGTACCGGCTGGACAGCTTGGTAAAAAAGTATTCCGACTATATCCACTACCCCATCGTCATGGAGATGGAGCATTCCCACATGAAGCCCAAGCCGGAGGATGCCGGGGAGGATTACAAGCCCGAGTATGAGACGGTGAAGGAGTGGGAGACCCTCAATTCCATGGTGCCCCTGTGGCAGCGCCCCAAGAGCGAGGTGACGACCGAGGAGTACAACACGTTTTATAAGGAGAAGTTCGGCGACTGGGAAGACCCCCTGGCGGTCGTCCACGTGTCCGCCGAGGGACAGGTGGAGTACAAGGCCCTCCTGTTCATTCCCGCTCACGCACCCTTCAACTACTACAGCCGCGACTATGAAAAGGGCCTCCAGCTCTACTCCTCCGGCGTGCTCATCATGGACCGGTGCGCCGACCTGGTCCCCGACCACTTCAGTTTCATCCGGGGCGTGGTGGACTCCCCCGACCTCTCCCTCAACATCTCCCGTGAGATGCTCCAGCATACCCGGGTCCTCCAGGTCATCTCCGGCAACCTGGAGAAGAAAGTGAAGGCCGAACTTCTGAAGCTCCAGAAAGACGACCGTGAAAAATATGAGCAGTTCTATTCCGCCTTCGGCCGTCAGCTCAAGTACGGCGTGGTCTCCGACTACGGCGCCCATAAGGATATGCTCAAGGATCTGCTCCTCTTCTGGTCCTCCCGCGAGGGCAAGAATACCTCCCTGGCCGAGTACGCAGCGCGCATGGCGGAGGACCAGCCATCCATCTACTTCCTCTGCGCCGAGAGCGTGGAGAAGGCCGCCAAGCTACCTCAGGCCGAGCGCGTGCTGGACAAGGGGTATGAGATCCTCTACCTCACTGACGAGGTGGACGAGTTTGTCATGAACACCCTCTCCGAGTGGGACGGCAAGCCCTTCAAGAACGTCTGCGACGACGACGCCCTCCCTGAGAGCGACGAAGAGAAGGCCCAGGCCGAAAAAAAGGCCGAGGAAAACAAGGATGTGCTGGACTTCGTCAAGGAGACCCTGGGCGAGAGGATCAAGGAGGTCCGCATCTCCAAGATCCTCAAGTCCGCCCCCGTCTGCATGAGCGCCGACGGCCCCGTATCCCTGGAAATGGAGAAGTATTTCCAGCGTGTGGATCCCCAGGCCGCCAAGGAGATGAAGGCAGGCCGGGTACTGGAGCTCAACCCCGACTCCGGCGCCTTTGCCGCCCTCCGCGCCGCTCTGGAGGGGGACAAGGAGCGGGCCAGGACCTATGCCGAGCTTCTCTATGATCAGGCCCTTCTTATCGCCGGACTCCCACTGGAAGACCCCGCCGCTTATACGGAGCTGGTCTGTTCTCTGATGCAATAAAAGAATGTTACCCGGGTCCCCAGGGCGGCCTATTACCGCCCCGGGGACTTTTATCAATTTGCACAAAATAAATGGTGCTACCAATTTGTTTTCTGTATAATTTACTTTGCACACCAAAAATAGCTTCAAACGAAAGCATTTCTTATTTCTAACTTTAGTTATCCTGCCCATTGCGCCCCCATGCCCCCCGTGTTATACTCAGCGTGTCACAAGGAGGTGCCCTATATGGTCATTGAGACAAAGTTTGATTCCATTGCTGAGATTGCAGGACTGCAGCGCATGGCGCAGACGGTGGATGAGCAGGTGCTGCTCCGCGCTCCCCAGAGCAATATTCTGGTGGACGCCAAGTCCTTCCTGGGCCTTTTTACGCTGGATTTTTCCAAGCCGGTGGAGGTCGTTACCGATTCCGTATATGTGATCCGTCAGCTGGAGATCGCCAGCCGCAGGAAAGCCGCTGTGCGGTAACGTCTTCCGCCCCTCAGCCGTCCGGCGGTTCACGCCGGTCATCTTGATTTTGAAAGGAGGCCATGCTCCATGGTCATTCCGGTGCAGTTTGAGTCTATTGAGGAGATCCGCGCCATACAGCGCCTGGCCTGTGCGGCCGACGAGGACGTGTTCCTCCACTCTCCCGATAACGCCATCATGGTGGACGCCAAGTCTTTTATCGGCCTCTTCACCCTGGATTTTTCCAAGCCGGTGAATGTGGTCACAGAGTCGCCTTATGTCATCCATCAGCTCACCTGCCGCAAGGCTTGACCCGGCGCCGCGCTTCTCCACAGATAAAAACGGACGCCTGCCCACCGGGGCAGACGTCCATTTTTTATTCCTCTCTCCCATCGTCCGCCAGCGGCCGCCGCCGGTGATCCTGCGGCTCCCAGGCGGGCAGGGGCAGACGCTGCATGGCCGAAAAGACCTTTTCCCGCAGGTCCGGGTACTCCTTTGACAGGCTGTGGATCAGCTCCTTGACCTCCTGCCGCTTGGTGTAGCCGTCGGCGGGACAGGGATTGAACACCACGGGCAGATGCTCCCGCTCCGCCGCTTTGCGGAGCATCCACTCTCCGCAGTAAAGCATGGGCCGGATCTGCGTGATGCCCATTCGGTCCAGATAGGTCACGGGCTGGAAGCAGGAGATGCGTCCCTCATAAAAGAGAGAGAGGAAAAAGGTCTCCACTGCGTCGTCAAAATGGTGGCCCAGGGCGATCTTGGTGATCCCTCTCTCCCGGATGGCGTTGTGGAGCGCGCCCCGGCGCATTTTAGCGCACATGGAGCAGGGATTTTTCTCTTTGCGGAGGTCAAATATGATGTGGTGGATCTCTGAGTGGAGCAGGGTATAGGGCACGCCCAATTCCCCGCACAACTCCGCCACATGGGAAAAGTCCATCCCGGCGCCCCCGTCCACATGGCCCATGTCCAGCGTGAACGCCTCCACGGTGAAGGGCTTGGGGTAGAAAACGGACAGCCGGGCCAGCGCCACCAGGAGGGTGAGGGAATCCTTTCCCCCCGACACCCCCACGGCGACCCGGTCCCCGGCCTGGATCATATCGTAGTCCTCCACACACCGGCGGACATAGCTCAAAATTTGGTTCATCATGATATCATTCCTGTCTCAGCGCATTTTTTACTCTGCCTGGACAGCATTCTATCATATTTTTCCTTCGTCTGGAATCCCCATTATCCTCCGCCGCGCAGGATCGACACCCAGAAAAAACCGGCCCCGCTCCAGATGCACACCCGGACGGCGGCCTGCCCCTGGGTCCCCACGGCCCGGAACAGGCCCGCGCTCCCCCCCAGAAGGTGGAGCAGGAGCGCGGCAGCCAGAATCAGCAGTATTTTCAAGATTTTTTTCACGCGCTCTTCCCCCATTTCAGATTAACCCCAGGACCGTGTCAGATGCTGTCAAAAATGGTCTGTCATATTTCCTTTTTATTTACACCAGAAATATCTGGTTTATATTAAAATATATTTGTTGCATAGAATAGAATCATAAGGGAGCGATTCTATGCCGTTTCAGCCGAAGCCGACAAAAAAGAAGGTGCAGGCCGTCTACAAGACGCTCTACATCTCTGAGGCGCTCGCCGACCAGGTAGAGGCCCTGACCAAAGGAAACGACACCAGCTTCAATAACGTGGTCATCAGCATGATCGAATACTGTCTGGGCGAGAGCGCATCGGATAAAATTGAAAAACAGAATTGAGTATTCCGCAGTATTCAAGAGTATTTCTGCGAAAACATAAGATTTCAAATTCTAAATTAAAAAACATCTGAAAACCTGTTGACACCTAGGGCCCCATGGGATATAATACAAAACGCTCCACTCGGCAAGAGTGGGGCGTCAATCATGTTTGGACCAAATTTATCATAGAAGTACAAATTGGAGGTTAGACCATGTCCACTTTTATGGCCAACAAGGGCAACATCGTCCGCAAGTGGTACATTCTGGACGCGGCGGGCAAGCCCCTGGGTAAGACTGCCGCCACCGCTGCCACCCTGCTGCGTGGCAAGCACAAGCCCGAGTACACCCCGCACGCCGATTGCGGCGATTTCGTCATCATCATCAACGCCGAGAAGGCCGTCCTCACCGGCAAGAAGCTGGAGCAGAAGTACTACCGCACTCACTCCGGCTACCCCGGCGGCCTGCATGAGACCAAGTACCGCCTGCTGATGCAGGACAAGCCCGAGCTGGCCATGAAGTTGGCCATCCGCGGCATGATGCCCCGCAACATCATCACCAAGGACTCCCTGAGCCGCCTGAAGATCTACCGCGGCGCTGAGCATGTGCACGCTGCTCAGAAGCCCGAGTCCTGGACCCAGGAATAAGGAGGAATTTCGAACATGTATAAGAGCAAGAAGCCTTACCACTATGGTACTGGCCGCCGGAAGTCCTCCGTGGCCCGCGTCCACCTCTTCCCCAACGGCACCGGCGCCATCACCATCAACGGCCGCGACATTGACGACTACTTCGGCCTCGATACCCTGAAGCTGCTGGTCCGTCAGCCCCTGGTCACCACAGAGAATGTGGGCAAGGTGGACGTGGTCGCCACCGTCACCGGCGGCGGCGTGACTGGACAGGCCGGCGCCATCCGCCATGGCATCGCCCGCGCCCTGCTGCAGATGAATGAGGAGTACCGTCCCGCTCTGAAGAGCGCCGGTTTCCTGACCCGCGATCCTCGTATGAAGGAGCGCAAGAAGTACGGCCTCAAAGCCGCCCGTCGTGCGCCTCAGTTCAGCAAGCGCTGATTTTACGCAAGCCTCAAAATGCCGCCCGACCGGGCGGCATTTTGTTTGCGCCTCATGTATGCAGAATAAGCATGTATGCAGAATAAGAATGCAGGTCCACCGAAGCAGACCTGCGTTCTGTTGGGAAAAAGGGGAGGAAAACAGCATACCGGTGGGAATTTGGTTTGTGTTTATCCTCATACCTTATGGAACAATTTTACATCCCGTGAAGTAAAGTTGATGAACCTAATGTGAATAGAGTGTAATTTCATCGTAATGTGGTTGTAAAAAATTTGTAACGTCACCTTATTTAATTTAACATTTCACCTTTTTCTCTTGTTCCTTCCTCCCCATCTGACTATGTCGAGCACGTTTTATAGAAATTTAAGATTTCTCACTCTTGTATCTTGTACATCCCCGTATTATAATCAAGTCAATACTTATATAGGATTGGAGGAATTCACCATGAAATCTATGTCCAGCCGTGCGCTGGCGCTGGCCCTCTCCCTGACCGTGCTCAGCGCCTGCGGTTCCGCCCTAGCGGCCGAAGACGACACCATGCTCATCTCTCCCGCTCCCTCCGGTATCGCTGTCCAGCTCAACGGAGAGGCCCTCACCTTTACCGACGCCGTTCCCGTCGCGCAGGACGGCCGCACCTTCCTCCCCTTCCGCGCCGTGTTCGAGGCCATGGGTGCCGAAGTCAGCAACGAGGGCAACACCATCACAGCCGTCCGCGACGGCAAGACCCTGACCATGACCATCGGTTCCACCGAGGCCACCCTCACCGAGGGTGGGGCCAGCACCGCCATTACCATGGATGTGGCCCCCTATGTGGACTCCACCACTTGGCGCACCTACGTGCCTGTCCGCTTTGCCGCCCAGGCCTTCGGATGCGCGGTGGGCTGGGATCAGGACAACCAGACCGCTGTGATCGTGGATACGGAGAAGCTTCTGGACGCCGCGCTGGCTGAGCATCAGTTCACCTATATGGAGAAGTATCTGGCGTACAACCAGCAGTTCCAGGAGGGCATCTGGGACATCAGCGCCCAGTTTGACGGCTCCGCCACCATGTTTGGCGCTGGCCCCCTCTCTTTCCAGGGCTCTATGGACGGCACCACCGCCGACTCTCTTCAGATGGCCGCGGCCATGAACCTGAAGATGGATCTGACTGCCTTCCTGGACGCCATGTCCCAAGTGGCCGGTCAGGCTTCCGAGCTCACCGCCGAGGATCAGGCCCTGCTGGATGCCCTGAAGAGCGAAGGCATGGATATGGAGATCCGTGCCGACATGGAAAAGGGTGTGATGTATCTGACCATGGGCGGCAGCGCCCTGGAGCCCCTGGGACTCCCCGCCGACACTTGGTACTCCTTTGATATGGCCTCCATGTACGGCCAGATGGGTCTGGACTACACCGCCCTCATCGACGCCTCCAAGACCATGGACGCCTCCGCCCTGCTCCAGACCGCGCTCCAGAGCGCCGACCTCAGCGACAAGGACACCGCTTACGCCACTGTCTCTGCGCTGGTGAACGGCGCGGCCAAGGTGCTCGCGGACGACTCCTTCGTGAAGAGCGGCGACAACTATACCACCACCTACGCCCTGGAGGAGGACGGCACCAAGGTGACCCTCTCCTTCACGCTCACCATGCAGTCCGACAAGGTCGTGGGGTATGAGCTGTCCATGGACAGCTCCACCTCTGTTGACGACGGTGAGGGTGGGCAGATCACCACCACCACGGCCATGAAGGCCGGCATGGATGCCGAAAATCACATGACCGCCACGGTGTCCATGGGTATGGACCCCCTGATGGATCTGTCCCTCAACATCACCGGCGACTATGCCGCCGGCGATCAGGCCCCTGAGACCGAGCCCCCCGCCGGGGCCACCGTCGTGCCTTATGAGCACATGATCGCCGGCGCCCTGGGCGGCTGACCCGATAAAACACTGAAATGCGGTCCGC
>NZ_JBCOAQ010000022.1:0-15280 GCF_040226735.1 Intestinimonas sp. RTP31139st1_F5_RTP31139_211217
CTCTGCCTGGAGATTGACCAGAGCACCCAGAACAACGAGCAGTCCCACACCAAGATCCAGAGCTTCGCTGAGATGGCGGAGTAGCACAGACAGGCAGTGATGGAAAAAAGACCGCCGCCCTATTGCCTCATGGCATAGGGCGGCGGTCTTTTTTCGCGCGTGGGCTGGCGCGTCACTCCGCAGCGGAGGTAGCGGGGGTGGGGCGCTCCGCAGGGGGCTTTCTGCGGCGAAAGATGTGGCTGAGCTGATCGATCACAGAATAATAGACCGGAGTAAACAGCAGGGTGATAATGGTGGAAATCACCATGCCGCTGATCATGACCACACCCATGTCGGACATCATCTCATTGGTGTCCCCGATGCCCAGCGCCATGGGGACCATCGCCAGAATCGTGGTCAAAGTGGTCATCATCACTGGGCGGATGCGCAATGGGCAGGCATGGAGGATGGCCTCTTCGCGGCTCTCTCCGCGCTCCCGGCGCTGCTTGATATAGTCCACCAGGATGATGGAGGAGTTGACCACCGTGCCGGCCAGCATGATGATGGCCACCAGAGAGATCATGGACATATCCCGTCCGGTCAGCGGTAGGGCGAACAGCGCTCCGGCGAAAGCCACGGGCAGGATCATCATAATGATGACGGGCATGAGGAAGGATTCAAACTGAGAGGCCAGAATAAAGTAGACCAGACCCAGCGCCACCAGCAGAGCCAGCAGCAGGTCGGAGAAGCTTTCCATCATCTGAGAATAACTGCCGGTGATCTCGGCGGTATAGCCCTCCGGCATGGCGTATCCATCCAGAATGGCGTTGATCTCCGCGGTGATCGCGGTGGTGTTCCCACTGCGTGTATCGCCGGTGACGGTGACCTGGCGGGACTGGTTGTCCCGGGTGATGCTCTGGGGGGCCATCTCGATGCGCACATCCGCCACCGAGGAGAGGGGCACATAGCCGCCGTAAGAGGAGGCTACCGGCATGGAGCGCAGGGCGTCCAGACTGGCGGAGGAGGCGCCGTCGCCGCGGACCACCACGTCCAGCTCCTTATTGTCGATGGTGACGGTGGTGGCGGTGGTGCCGGTGAGCTCGGAGCGAACGGCAGCGCCCACGGTGGCCGCGGTAAGGCCGTACTGAGAGGCGGCCTCACGGTTCATGGTCACCTTCACCTGGGGCACCTGGTCGGCCATGGAGGTGGTCACGTCCACAGCGTCGGCCAGGCCGGAGATCTGAGCGGCCAAGTCGTCGGCAATCATGGAGAGCGTGCCGTAGTCGGTGCCGGTGATCTCCACGCTGATGTCGTCGCCGCCTCCCATCAGGGCGGTCATGTCGGAGGTGGACACCGTGATCTCACAGCCGGCGATATCCGCCAGCGCGGCCCGCAGCCCGTCTGCCACTTCGGCGCTGCTCCGGTCGCGCTCGCTCTTGTTCACCAAGGTGAGGGAGATGGTGGAGGATTCAGGCTGCGCCATATAGTACATGCTCTCCATCTCGGGCACCTGTTCCTGGGCGATGCCGGAAATGCGCTCGGAGATGGCGGAGGTTTCATCCACCTCAGAGCCAATGGGCATACTGACGCTGATGGACACCTGTCCCTGGTCCATATCCGGGATCAGCACCATATTGGTGGAGAGACAGGACACCACAAAGACAACCGTCAGGGCAACGGAAACCAGCATCGCCAGTCCCAGGTGGCGCACAAAAAAGCCCAACAGCTTTTGGTAGAGCGCCATCAGGGGATTGGCACGGGACTTCCGGGAGGCCCTGCGGAGGTTCTGCCTGCGAATTTTCTCCTCGTCCAGCAGGAAATAGCACAGCAGGGGCACCAGCGTCAGCGCGATGACCAGGGAGGCCAGGATCAGAAAGGCGATGGTCAGGCAGAAATCTTTGAACATCATGCCGGCCAGCCCCCCGGTGAGGCCCAGGGGCAGAAAGACGGCCACCGTGGTCAGGGTGGAGGCCATGACGGAGGTGGTGACCTCCTTGGTGCCCTCCACGCAGGACTCCATACGGCTGTGGCCCTCGCCGGCAAAGCGATAGATATTCTCCAGCACCACGATGGAGTTGTCCACGATCATGCCCACGCCCATGGCGATGCCGCCCAGACTCATCATGTTCAGCGTGAGGTCAAAGACATTCATCAGGATGAACACGGTCAGGATGCAGACGGGCATGGAGACGGCGATGGTCATGGTGGCGCCCCAGCGGCGCAGGAACAGGAACACCACGATGGCCGCCAGGACTACGCCCAGCACAATGTTCTGCATGGCGGATTCCACCGACAGATTGATATAGTCAGAGGCCAGGTAAGGGGTGGCGTATTGCATGGAGGGGTTGTCCGCCTTCAGCTCCGCCAGACGCGCCTCGACTGCGTTGGAAACGGCCACCTCGTTGGCGCCGGACTGCTTGGAGACCTGGAGCAGGACGCAGTTTGTGCCGTCCATGGTGGCAATGGTATCCGGGTCCGTGGTCTCCAGAGCTACGGTGGCCACTTCCGTGAGACGTATGGTCCCGCCGGTGGGCAGGGCCAGGATCATGTTGGCTACGTCGTCCACCGTCTGAAACTTGGCGTCGGTACTCACCGTCAGAGTTTTGGAACCATTCTTCATGTCGCCGCCGGGGTAGATGAGATTTTCCGCAGCCAGGAACTGTGAGATATAAGCATTGGAAAGGCCGAAGCCGGCAGCCCGGGTGGGGTCCACCTCCACGGCAATCTGCTGATCCACGCCGCCGTAAATATCCACAGAGGCCACGCCGGCCACACGCTCCAGCGCAGGGACCACGGTATCCTCGGCCATGGTCTGGAGTTGCGCCAGATCATCGCCCATAAGGGCGACCATAGCGGTGGGCATCATGTCGCTGATGTTCATGTTGACGATGACCGGATCGATGGCTCCGTCAGGGAGGGAGACCATATCAAACTGCTCCCGCAGTTTGGTGGCGGCGATGTCCACGTCGGTGCCGTCCACATAGGTGATCTGGATCTGGGTCGTGCTGTCGGAGGAGACGGACTGCACCTCGTCCACGCCAGGCACCGACATAACGGCGGCCTCCAGGGGGCGGGTCACCAGTTCCTCCATATCGCTGGGGCTGGCGCCGTTATAGTAGCAGATCACCACGGCGGCCGGGTATTCCATGTTGGGCAGCAGCGCCATCTGGAGCTGAGTGGTAAAGACCAGGCCGAAGATGGCGATCATGATGACGGCCAGCAGCGTGGTCACCTTATGCTTGATACAAAATTTCGCAGTACTCATGTGGGCATCAGTCCTCCCCGGTTACGATCCGGACCGGGGCACCGTCGGAGAGATAGGCCTGTCCTACGGTGACAAGCTGCTGCCCGGCCTCCAGGCCGGAGGTGATCTCCGTTACGCCGTTTCCGGTGAGGCCGGTGGTCACCTCCACATAACGGGCAGTATCGCCCTCCACCACATAGACATATTGGGTGCCTCCGCTGGTCAGAACAGCCTGGGCGGGGATTACGATGGTGTCAGCAGAGGTGTCGGTATGGAACGTCACGTCGGCAAACATACCAGAGAGCAGACCATCCACCTCGGAGGGGATGGTGACCGTGACAGTATACAGCTTGGTCTGGGCATTGGCGGTCTTGTCCACGGCGCGGATGGTGCCGGTGAAGGAGGCACCAACGGAGCTGACGGTCACATCCACGCTGTCGCCGATGGAGAGCTTGGGCACCAGCGCCTCGGAGACGGTGACGGCAATCTTGAGCTGGTCCACCCCGTCGATGACGGCCACGGGCATGGCGCTGGAGACAAAGCCGTCCTTCTCTGCGGACAGGGACAGCAGTACGCCGGAGATAGGGGCAATGACGTTGCCGCGGGCATCCACATTTTCCAGAGCGGTGGCCAACTGTTCCACGCTGGCTTTGGCGCTTTGGATACCGGCCTCAAGCTGTGAGAGCGTGGAGTCCCGTGTGACCTGGGCCGACATCAGGGTCAGCTCGGCGGCGTCGATCTCCGACTGGGAAGCCGCGCCGATCTCCTGCAGGGCTTTCAGGTCGTTGACGTTTTTCTCATAGAGAGCGATTTGCTTATCAAACAGGGCGGCCTGATCCTGGTAGCTCTGTACGGCGGAGGTATAGCCGATATTGGCAGCCTCATAAGAGGAGAGTGTGCTGGCAAGGTCCAGCGTGCAGAGGGCTTGGCCGGCACGGACGGTGTCGCCCACCTCGACATAGACCGCCGTGCACTTGGCCGATGTGGCCACAAAGACCGACGCATCCAGGTCGGAGGTCACCTTTCCGGAGACCTTATTCTCTGAGGAAATGGTATCAGAGGCCACGGTCTCCACCTGGACGGCGGTACCGGCGGGTACGGACGTGCCGGCATCAGGGCTGGGCTGGCTGTCATCCTTGCCGCAGGCGGTAAGGGACAGGGTCAGCAGGCCGGCCAGCAGCAGGGAAACTATGGGTTTTTGATGAGTCATGGGTCGGAGTCCTCCTTATATTCAGTTCAAGATGCCGTGCTCGACAGCCCAGCAATAGGAGTTATATGCGGAAAACAGGTCCAGCTCGGCCTTCTCCACCGACTCCTGAGCGGCACTCACCTGATCGGCCGCATCCAGCAGAGCGTTCTGAGAGAGGTTCCCCTGCTCATATTTGAGCTGCAGGGAGGCATAGGTCGCCTCCTGGCTGGAGAGGGCGGCGCGGGAGGCGGAGAGGATCTGCTGGTAGTCCTTGACCTGCATATACAGGGTCCGGAAGTTCATTTCAAAGTTCTGGATCGTGGCGTTATATGTATGCTGGGCGGCTTGAAGCGTATGCTGGGCGGAAACGAGCTGGTACTTGCTGGTGTCATAATGGTAGTCCTTGGCGGTATCCTTGTAGTCCTCTTCGGCATCCTCCAGGGTCTTTTGGGCGGCATAGAGGTCATAGCTGGCCTCACGCGCGGCGGTCAGGTCAGCCTCCAGATCCATGGCGTCCAGCCGGGCCTGGGGGACCTCGGGCAGGGGCTGGAGTAGCATTTTACCGGTGAGATCGGCGCCGATCATCAGCTCAAGCTGCATATTGTAATTGGTAATGTTCATATCCAGCGTGGCCTGACTGCTGAGCAGAGAGGGGCGGCCGGCCTTCACCTGGTCCAGCGTCAGGGCGGAGATCTGGCCCAGTTCATAGCGAAGCTCCATCTCCTGAATGGAGCGGTCCAGCGCTGTCAGGGAGCGGTCCAGCGTACCGCGGTTGATGTCCATCTCCAGCAGAGCCACGTAAAGGGACTCGGCCGCCTTGACGATTTGATCCTGCGCATTGCGGAGCTGAAGCACAATGTCGGCGTTGTCCTGCTGCAGCTCGCCGTCTTTAAGGGAGTCAAAGGTGGCCCGCAGGGACTGATAGCTCTGCTTGAGGGTGCCGGCGGTGTAAGAGTCTGACATGCCGAACTGGATCAGCATCCACTGCGCGTCGGCGATATCATTCAACGAGTCGCGCAGGTCGTCATACATCTCATCATAGTCCAGCGCCTCGATGGAGGCTATGGTCTCGTCCAACGCCAGCAGGTTGCAATTGCCCTCCCGCAGACGGCGCTCCAGATTGTCAAAGGATAGGGTGCCGACCGGGGAGGACTGGGTTTCCCCCGAGGCGGCCGGCTCCGCCGCCTCGGCCGATCCCTCCGGCGATTCCGGCGCGGGGGCTGTGTCGGGGGCGGCGGTCTCTGCGATGCCCTGTGTTTCCGAGGCAACGGGCGTCTCCTCTGTCTGCCCCGCTGCGAGAACGGATACCACACACAGAGAGAGGGTCATGGCCACAGCCAAAAACAGAGCGATTCCTCTTCGATTCATACTTGTTTTCCTCCTTGCTGCTGCTGCGGGGCCTCTTGACAGGGCAGGAGGCAGCCGCGTTTTACGATTTCGATCCTCTCCCGCAGCACGGTTCGCTGAAGCGCAGCGCGGTCCGTGTGGGCAAAGGTATCCATGATCACAGAGATAAGACACATGATGGACAGGAAAAAGGCGGATTCGACAAAGTTGCGGTCCCTGCATCGAAACTGCGCGGTATCAATGAGCGGGAACAGCTCATCCGGCAAAAAGAAAGGGGGCTTGGAAAAGGTCTGGAACATATCCATTCCCGGATTGATCCGCAGGATCTGGATGCAGCGCCTGGGCATCAGGTCGCCGCGCTCCCGCCTCTGGAGGAACTGATCGTATGCCAGCATCGGTAGGGAGAACAGGTCACCATCCACATCCAACAGCAGAGACTTTAGGGCCTGGATAAAATGGTTTCGTACGTCGTCCAACAGATAGAAAAAGAGGTCCTCTTTCCCGTCAAAGTATTGATAAAAGCTGCCCCGCGGAATTCCGGCAGCCTGAATGATCTTATTAATGGATACGTCGGCATAACTGATGTGGGTAAACTCCTCCCAAGCGGACTCCATCAGGCGCATCCTTTTTTCCTCCGGCAGGCGGAAAAAAGTTCCCGTCGGCATGTGCTCAACTCCTATATGACAAGCTGTCATATATTATAAAAAGGCAGTTACTCTATGTCAACTGTTTTTTCAGGTTTCTGATTTTTCCTACAGGTTTCACCATCGAGCGGAGAAGAAGGACGTCAATTGCCCACACAAAGGCGCAAAAAGATAAGGAAAAGGCCGGACTGATCACAGTCCGGCCTTTTCCTTATTGGGAATTGGAAAGGATAGGAGGGGAATGCGGAGGGTTAGAAGGGATACATGACCGGAGCGAGGGCCGCAGCGGCAATCATCAGAATGATGGCCAACGGACCGCCGATTTTCATGTAGTCCATATATTTATAGCCGGCTGGGAGAGTCTGGGTGCAGGCGGGAGTGCCGACCGGGGTGGCGCAGGCCAGGTTGGTGGCCACGCAGCCGATGGCGATGACAAAGGGAACAGGACTTACCCCAAGGCTGTTGGCGATCTGGATATAGATGGGGGTCATCATGGCGGCCAGCGCCGTGTTGGACATAAAATTGGTCAGGATTGTTGTGACAATAACGCCTACGGCCATCAGAACGGCAGTGGAGGCCTCCTGCCCGCCGAAGAGATTCAGCACCGCATCGGCGATGACCTTGCCGCCGCCGGACACATCCAGCCCCTTGGCAAAGCCCTGGGCGGCGGCCAGAATGACCAGCGTGTTCCAGTCCATCTCGGCCAGCGTCTTTTTCAGGGGCATGCAGCCGCTGGTGATAAGGACTGTGGCGCCGATCAAAGCCACGACGGCCACGTTGATGTAGGGCTTGAAGGCCGCCTGATCGGTCAAGACAAAGCCCACGATGCAGAGGAGGAGGACGATCAGGGAGAACCAGCCCTTCCAGGCGGGGACATCATTTTGTGTTTCATCAGAAGTTTTGCTGGCCAGATCGGCATAGTAGTTGCCCTTGTCAAAGTCGGGGCTCTCCGGCTTCAGTACCTTCTTGGTGAGGGAGTAACCGACCGTAGCAAAGTAGACGATCATGATGAGGCACAGGGGAATCATGATTTTCGTCTGATCGAAGAGGCTCAGACCGTCCTCGTAGCCGGCCACCCCCATCAGAACGGCGTTGGCGGTCTGCTGGGAGGTGGAACCCACCAGGGTGCCCGCACCGCCGACGGCACAGGCAATGCCGGCGGCCAGAATGACCATCTTGGAACGGATCACGCCGTTGGACTTGGCGGCCACGGCGGCAATCAGGGGCATCCACATGGCGATGGTGCCGGAATTGGACAGGAAGGCGGACATCACTGTGCAGCAGATCACCACGGCGATGAGGAAGGTCCGCTCGTTTTTGGCGACGGCACTTTTGCCGAGGGCCTTGCCGATCTTATTCGCCATGCCCGTTTTGAAGAGCGCATCGCCGACGATGCACATGCCGGCCACCATGATGACGTTGTTGCTGGAAAAGCCGGAGTAGATGTCGCTCAGCTTCATCTCCGGAACGAGGATGCCCATTGCCAGGGAGGCGATCATAGCGGTCATTGCCAGAGGAATCTTTTCCAGAATGAAGGAAACGATTGTAATAACTGTGATGACAATTGCAATGGTGCTGGAGTCCATACTGATTCTCCTCTCGTCTTTCTGTGAATCTCCAGGAGTAAGTGCTACAAATGACATCCCGATATTACTGGTATACCACGCCCGAAAAATAAAATAGCACAGGTTGTCTAAAAAGTCAAGCTAAGAATGTGCCAAGAATTGATGAAAACGTAAAATGTCCTTTTGCAAAAAAGAAGAAGAGAAAATTATTTTGAAAGAAATAGGGCCGAAAAATATTGCGGCCGTAGGAAAATATCGGGGAATAGGGGGGATCGGAATTTTGGTATACCAATAAACTGTTGACAAATGCAACCAGCTCATGTAGACTAAAGCCATCCCGAGAGAGCCAGAGTACCTGAATTGGATCCAACCGGCAGGTGTACCACCCCTTCACTTTCCCTTGGTTCCCACTGAACCGACTTTGACTTTGAGAGGATTCACACGACATGGAAAACGAAAAAGACATGGGCACCGTAGTCTCTGACTACGCGATCGAAAATTTCAAGAATGGACTCAACTGCGCAGAGAGCGTGATGGATGCCCTGGTGCGCAGCGGTGCGCTGAAGGACTCACCTGAGATTGTGGGACTGTGCACCGGCTTTGGAGGCGGGATCGGCCTGGCGGGCTATACCTGTGGGGCGCTGTCCGCCGCAGTCATGGCCAACAGTGCGGTCTACGGTCGGCCTGAGCCCTGGAAGGTAGACGCCGAGGTGCGGGGCTCTGAGATCGCGGAGAAGTACTATCGGCGTTATAATCGCATGGTACAGGACTTCATAGCACGGAACGGCAGCGCACTGTGCGGAGAGATCTGTGCGCCTTATGGCGACTTCCACTGCAAGGAGCGCCGGATCGGCTGCCTCAAAATGATCGGCGCCACCGCCAAGCTGGCCTATGAATATCTTCAGATGACGCAGGATGAGGCGTTTGCGCTGCCCTATGGCCCCAATTTGGGAGGGAAAGAATAATGAAAGTCGTAATCATTGGCGGTGTGGCGGGCGGCGCCAGCGCCGCCGCCCGTCTGAGACGCCTGGATGAACAGGCGGAGATCCTTCTGTTCGAACGGGGAGAATACATCTCTTTTGCAAACTGCGGGCTGCCCTATTACATCGGCGGCACCATCCAGAAACGGAATAAGCTGCTCCTGCAAACGCCGGAATCCATGAAGGAGCGGTTCAACGTAGAAGTGCGCGTGCAGTGCGAAGTGACGGCCATCGATCGGGCCCGCAAGGTTGTGACGGTCCTCGACCTCACCAGCGGAAAGACCTATGAGGAACGCTACGACAAACTGGTGCTCTCGCCCGGTGCGGCGCCCATGCGCCCGGACTTCCCGGGTTCCATGCTGCCCAATGTATTCACACTGCGGAACATGGCGGACTGCGACGCCATCAAGGGATATCTGACCGAGTCCAAGCCAGCCAGGGCCCTGGTGGTGGGCGGCGGCTTCATCGGCGTGGAGATGGTGGAGAATCTGGTCCACGCCGGAGTGGACGTCACGGCCATTGAGCTGGCGGACCAGGTGCTGGCCCCGCTGGACTACGAGATGGCGTGTATGGTCCATCAGGAGATGCGGGCCCACGGGGTAGACCTCAGACTGTCCACCGGTCTGGAGGCCATCGAGCAGGAGGGTGCGGGCCTCGCATGCACCCTCAGTGGCGGGGGCAAGGTCTTTGCCGATATGGTCCTGCTGGCCATTGGCGTTCGGGCGGACCATGCCCTGGCACAGCAGGCCGGCCTGGAGCTGGACATCAAGGGATCCATTCGGGTGGATGAGCATATGGCTACTTCGGACCCGGATATCTATGCCGTGGGCGACGCAGTCGCCGTATCTGACTTTGTATCCGGGGAGAAGGCGGTCCTGCCTCTGGCGGGCCCCGCCAACCGGCAGGGCCGCATGGTGGCAGACCTCATCAACGGCCGCGAGGCCTCCTATGAGGGGACCCAGGGCACCATGATCTGCAAGGTGTTCGACCTTTCCGCCGGCGCCACCGGTAACAATGAGAAGCAGCTCCGGGCCAGCGGGCGGGCCTATGACAAAGTGTATGTGCATCCCTCCTCCCACGCCGGCTATTATCCCGGTGCGGAGACCCTCTCACTGAAACTCCTCTTCGATCCTGCGTCCGGCGTGATTTTGGGCGCTCAGGCCGTGGGCAAGGAGGGCGTGGATAAGCGTATCGACGTGATCGCCACTGCCATGCGGGGCAGAATGACGGTGCAGGACCTGGAAAAGCTGGAGCTGTGCTATGCGCCTCCCTTCTCCTCGGCGAAAGACCCCGTCAATATGGCGGGATTTACGGCCTGCAACGTAATGAAGGGCGATCTGCGTCAGATATTTATTGAGGACTTGAAGGATCTGGACCCGGAGAAGGATCTTCTGGTGGATATCCGGACCCAGGGCGAATACGATGCGGGGACCATCGGCAACGCGGTGCTCATCCCCCTTGACTCCATCCGGGACCGCCTTGCAGAGTTCCCCAAGGATAAGCGGGTCGTTATTTTCTGCCGTGCCGGACTGCGGGGCTATATCGGCTACCGTATTCTGGTGCAGAATGGGATCACCAATGTCTATAATCTTAGCGGCGGCTACCTCACCTGGGAGCCGGTCTATGGGGCAAAAAACAAATCATGCGGGGGTGGTAAAACCACGCGTATTCCAAAAGAAAAGGCGTGAAAGAAAATGAATAAAGTGGTCAGCCGTGAGACGGCGCTGGAACGGGTAAAGTCCGGCCAGACCCTCATGGTAGGAGATTTTCTTGCCACAGGCACGCCCGAATACCTCATTGACGGGGTGATGGAGCGGGATATCTCTGCGCTTACGATGATCTCCTGCACCACCGGTATGCCGGACAAAGGCTGCGGCAAGCTGATTGTGGGGAAACGGGTCAAGAAAGTGATCACCTCCCACATCGGGACCAACCCTGAGACCGGACGCCAGATGATGGCCGGCGAGCTGGAAGTGGAATTTTCTCCCCAAGGGACGCTGGCGGAGCGGATTCGCTGCGGCGGGGCCGGGCTGGGCGGGGTCCTGACGCCCACTGGACTGGGTACCACGGTCGCGGAGGGAAAAGAGGTCGTGACGGTCCAGGGACAGGAGTATTTGCTGGAGACGGCCCTCCACGGCGAAGTGGCGCTGATCAAGGCGTGGAAAGCGGATGAGCGGGGGAATCTGGTCTACCGCCATACCTCTCATAATTATAATCCGCTGTGCGCGATGGCTGCGGATCTGGTCATCGCCGAGGTGGAGGAGGTGGTCCCGGTGGGCGGGCTGCTCCCTGACGAGATCGACACGCCGGGCGCACTGGTGGACATGGTGGTCCTAGCGCCGAAGGGAGGAGAAAAACATGAGTGACTCCCGTGTACGGATTGCGCGCCGTGTGACAAAATTTCTCCAGAACGGTGATCTGGTAAATCTGGGTATCGGACTGCCCACCCTGGTGGCGAACTACCTTCCTGAGGGCCTGGAAGTAGAGTTCCAGTCGGAAAACGGGCTCATCGGCCTGGGCGGCGCGCCCGAGACCGGACAGGAGGACCAGGATATCACCAACGCGGGCGCACAGCCTGCCACCTTGGCGATGGGCGCGTCCTGCTTTGACAGCGCGATGTCCTTCGCCGTTATCCGCGGCGGACATGTGGGCGTCACTGTCCTGGGCGCCCTGGAAGTGGACCAGGAGGGCAACCTGGCAAACTGGATCGTACCGGGGAAGATGGTGCCCGGCATGGGCGGCGCCATGGACCTGGTGGCCGGCGCCAAGACGGTGATCGTGGCCATGGAGCACTGCACCAAGGCCGGGGCCAGCAAAGTGCTCAAGCACTGCACCCTTCCCCTTACGGCCAGCAGGCGGGTCAAATACATCGTTACAGAGCTGGCGGTCCTGAAGGTCACGGAACATGGACTGGAGCTTATGGAGACAGCCCCGGGCGTGACCCCGGGGGAGGTCCAGGAAAAGACTGAGGCAACCCTACTGATCCCAGACACCGTGGGATGTATGGAGTAGTACCTATCAATTGGAAATTCCCTTAGGAGGACGGATTATCATGGCTGTTACGGCTGATTCAGAAAAGGAAAAGAACCTGTTCCCGCCTGTAGACCGCTTCAAGATGGCGGCCCCCACCAGGCTCTACGAGAGCATCATCGCGGATATCAGCGACCGTATCTCGCGGGGCGTATTGAAGCCGGGCGATATTCTCCCGTCGGAGCGGGAGCTGGCGGAGCAGTTCCAACTCAGCCGTATCCCGGTACGGGAGGCCCTGAAGATTCTGGAGTTTTTGGGTGTGATCAGCTATGTACCTGGAAAGGGCATGTACGTCCAGCCTCTGGAGGTGCCGGCCCTGGTCAGCAAGATCTTTTTTGGGCTGAACACCAGTTCAGACAACATTCGTCAGCTCTTTGAGGTCCGCCTCCTGCTGGAGACCTACGCGGCCCGTTACGGCGCGGAGCGGAGGACCGAGGAGGACCTGGAAGAGTTGCGCGGCGCTGTGGAGCATATGCCCGGCGAAGAGGGGGCTCAGATCGAAGAGTCCTTGCGCTTCCACATGGGCGTGATCAAGACGGCGCACAATGATATCATCACGGAGTTCTACAAGTTTCTCTCCACCCTGCTGACCGAGGCAAGGGAACGGACGCATATGGAAAAGCGGTTCGCCAGCCAGCCGCTCTATTACCATACGGAGATTTTCCATGCGATAGAGGAAAAGGACAGCCAGCGCGCCGCCGACCTCATGCGCGACCATCTGCGGATGGAGATGGAGTATCTGGACCGGGAGGATGCCCGGACATCTCTGCTCGACGCCGCATCCAACTGAGACGGCGGCGGCTGTGGCGGAGCCCGCGGGGCCCCGCCACAGAGAGGGAGATCAACACGATAAAGCGGTATACCAATATGACCAATAAAAGCTGATCAAATTTGAAACGGAGGAAAAGGTTATGAAAATCGTCAGCGTAGATGTCATGCAGGTCCCCAGTGGAAACGCAGGGTCCTCCCGCGGCGCTTGGAGTCCGGTCGTCGTCCGGGTGAATACCGATGAGGGGATCAGCGGATTCGGGGAGGTAGGTCTGGCCTACGGCAAGGGCTGGCGCGCCGGGTTCGGCATGGTGCAGGATTTTGCCGAGCAGATCATCGGTATGGACCCCATGAACAATGAGCAGATTTGGGAGACCATTTTCCGCAAGACCTTCTGGGGCATGGGCGGAGGCACCGTGGTCAACGCAGGTATCAGTGGCATCGACATTGCCCTGTGGGATATCAAGGGCAAGGCGCTGGGCGTGCCCATCCACACGCTGCTGGGCGGAAAGATGAACGATAATCTCCGTACTTATGCCAGCCAGCTCCAGTACAACTGGGGGACCAACCTCACCAAGCAGCGTCTGGTGGAGCCCGAAGAGTACGCGGAGGTCACCCGTGTGGCCATGGCGGAGGGCTATGATGCCATTAAGGTGGACCCCATCGTGATCCCCGGCGAAGAGGGCAAGCCCTGGAAGATCACCGGTCCGCTGGAGAACCGTGTGATCAGGACGGTGTACAACCGTGTAGCTGCTATGCGCGAGGTCGGTGGAGAGGACCTGGATATCATCATTGAGATGCACTCCAACACTGATACCACGGCCGCCATTCAGATCGGCCATGCGCTGGAGGACCTGCGCATCTTCTACTATGAGGAGCCCTGCCATCCCCTCAACGTGCAGAACATGGTCGAGGTGCGCAACGCCGTCAACATCCCCATCGCCACCGGCGAGCGCATTTACACCCGCTGGGGCTACCGCGATTTCTTTGAGAAGCGCGCCATCGATGTCATCCAGCCCGATATCTGCCTGTGCGGCGGGCTGACGGAGGCCAAGAAGATCTGCGACATGTCCCATACCTACGACTGCGCTGCGCAGATCCACGTTTGCGGCAGCCCCATCTCCAAGGCGGCGGCCCTGCAGATCGAGGCGGCCATCCCCAACTTCATCATTCACGAGCATCACCAGCGCGCTCTGAGCCCCGCCATGCGGGAGACCTGCCTGTACGACTATCAGCCTGTGAACGGCAAGTACAAGGTCCCCGACCTGCCCGGCCTGGGCCAGGAGCTGACCCCCGAGACCATCAAGAAGTGTGAGATTGTCACGGTGACCACCCGCCTGCCCTATATGGGCTGAGTCCGGCGTGGCGAATCAGTGAAAAAGAGCGGCCTGAGCGCCGGGGCCATTCGGCCCGGCGCTCAGGCCGGTTCTTTTGGCATGACCGCTCCGGGGAAGAGAGGGACGGGGCGGTGGCGGCTGACATTTCGGCTCCCCTGTGGTATAATAAAAAATTACGAGTGCAAGTCGCCGGAGTGGGAGATGTGGGTATGATCGTTCATGTGATAGAGACGGTGTTGTCCCTGGTGCTGCTGATCGGGGTCGGCTGGTGGATTGCCGGACGCCCCTGGTGCGGGAAGGCCGGTACGGATCTGTTTTCCAAATTTACCGCCAAGATCGCCATTCCCTGTTATATGTTCTACAACATGCTGGAGACCTGCGGAACCCGGGAAGAACTGCTGTCTCTCTTCACCAGCCTGCCGGTGCCTCTGTTCACTATTTTTTGCAGTCTGCTTCTGGCGCTGGTCCTGGTCCGGCTCTGCCGGGTGGAGTGGGGGCGCAGAGGGGTATTTCTCAATGCGGTCACCTTCTCTAATGTTGTGATCATCGGGTTCCCGGTGGTGACCTCTCTCTTTGGAGAGGAGAGCCTCCCGGCCGCGATGCGCTATTATATGGCGAACACACTGCTCTTTTGGACGCTGGGGGTCTATCTCCTGCGCCACTTTGGGGGCGCGGGCGGGCCTCAGACGCTGGGAACCACCCTGAGGGGGATCCTATCGCCGTCCATCCTGGGGATGCTGGCAGGGCTCCTTGTGGTGCTGCTGGAGCTTCCCGTGCCCCAATTTCTGTTCAGCGCCGTCACCACCCTCAAAGGGACCACTACCGCGCTGGCCATGGTTTTTGTGGGCTGCGTGATCCGGGGCACGGACTTCAGCCAGATGAAGCTCACCCGGGACCTGGCCGTGGTGGTGCTGGTCCGCCTGCTCCTCTTCCCAGTGTTTGTAGGTGTACTGGTTGCGGCGCTCCCCATCGACAGCCTGACGAAACAGGTCTATTTCGTCTTTGCCACCATGCCGGCTATGACGCAGATGGGAATTATGGCGCGGGAGACCGGCAGCGACTATGAATTTGCAGCGGTGCTTATCACGGTCACTACGATTTTGAGCATGGCGGCCATCCCGATCTATATGGGGATCGTGACCCATTTCCATCTCTTCCTGTAGGAGCGCGGGAAATAGGAAACCGGGTGGGGGGGAA
>NZ_JBCOAQ010000022.1:15290-56877 GCF_040226735.1 Intestinimonas sp. RTP31139st1_F5_RTP31139_211217
CGTGCCGCCACTCGGTTTTTGATCCACAGGGAGCCCTCTTGTCAGACAAGCCTTAAGAGCGGAGACGGCTTAACCTGCCCAACAGGCGCAGCAGAGGGCGGCGGAAGGGGATCAGCGCGCCCCACAGCCGCTGAAGAAGGCGCTGATCCATGCGCCGGGGTGAAAATGGCGGCCCGCCGTCCCGGCGGATGTGCTCCACCACGGCCAGGACCTGCTCCTGGGACGCTGTTTCCAGCCAGGTCTGACCATCTCCGTTGAGGAGCAGAGTCCCGTCCCCGCGGACCTTGCGGAGCCGGTGGAGGACCAACTGGCCGCCCGCCCGGCGAAAAAGCAGGATGTCCCCCGGCTGATAGGGAAGGAATCGGGGCGCTCGGAGAGAGACGAGGTCCCGCCGGTCCCGGAGGAAGGGGACCATGCTGTTTCCCGTCACCCGCAGCGGAACGGAGGCGCCTGCATCCAGCAAGGGGAGCAGCCGTCCGACGGCCTCCCCGGGCGTGAGAAGGATAGGAGTCATGGGATCACCCGGTATTTTCTCAGCAGTGCCACGCGCCGGGTGCCGATTCCAACGCTCTCCCGGGCGGAGGCCCCCCTGCCCGGTCCTCCCAGCGCATAGCGCCCCAGCCGGTGAACCCAGGCGGCCGGGAGCAGCCAGGGCTGTTCCTCCAGATAGGGGTAGACGCCCTTCAGGGTATCCCGACGGGGAAAGACCGCGCGCAGCACGCCGCCGGTGGGCCGGCCGCAGGATTCGGCTGCGTGGAGCGTGATCAGACTGCTGTGCCGCCTCGCCTCGCTGCTGCCGCCATAGACGCCGGCAGAGAGCAGGTCCTCCAGCAGAGGGACACAGTCCAGCGCTCCGTTGCGGCGCTCCATCTGAGACAGAAGGCCGTCGGGCAGCGCCAGACCCAGATATTCGCGGCCAATCTGAAAGATGTTGGCTGCAAATACTCCGGCCTGCACCGCCTCCAGACTGGAAAACAACTGCTCCCAGTCCAGCCGGTACCTCTGGGCGGAGGCAAACAGGCAGATGTCACAGACCTGCCGCACCCCAAAGCCGGAGTGGAGAAAATGCTTGCAGCTATGGAGGATGAGATAGAGCAGATGGTCCTGAGGGCACAGGGTCCACAGAGGCGTATCCTCCACTGTCGTTTCTTCCGCGCGGTCAAAGGCGGTGAGGAAGGGCGCATTGAACCGCCGGTAGGCTGCCGCGTCCCCGGGGAAAAGGTGGCGGTGGACCTCCACATAGAGGCCGCTCCCCGGGTCCCGATAGGCCGTCTCCTCCGTATCCCGCGCTGTATCCCCCAGCGGCTGAAAGCCCAGGGAGAGGAGAAGGTCGCGGAGGGGGACAAATTCCTTCGCGCGGACGTACAGGTCCTCGTCCGCGGAGGGGCGCAGGTCCGGCTTGGGATAGAGGCTCCGGCACAGGATACCCTTGACCACCAGCGCCTGAAGGGAGGCATCCCGGAGCGCCCGGCACAGCTCCAGAAAAGCGAGGCTCTTTCGGGCTTGCTCTGCGGCGCTGCGGAGCACCGGCACTCTGGCCTGTCCCAGGGCCGGGCCAATGCCGCCCGATGCTCTGGCCCCTGCGGCCAGAGCATCATAGATCATGGGGAGCACCTTTTGTTCCGCCGACAGGCGCAGCAGCGCGCGCCAGTCCTCCTCCGTCCTGGGACAGGAGGGGGCGGGCAGGCCCCGGAGGGAGGCACCCAGGGCGTCCAGAAATTGCCGTTCATATCCCTGCAAGGGGCACATCTCCTCTCCGTCAGGATTCCGGAGTTAGGTCGATCACCATGATCTCCGGGGGATTGTGGAAGCGGGGCAGGCGTTCCCGCTGGCTGCCCAGCCCGCTGGTCACGGCCATGGTGAGGCCGTCCTTGCGGCACATCCCATGGAGGTAGGGGGAAAACAGGCCCAGATCTCCGCCGAACACACCCCCCAGCACAGGCAGCACCACCTGTCCGCCGTGGGCGTGGCCGCTGAGGACCAAGTCGATGCTCCAAGTGCGGGCGGCCTCACCCAGTGCAAAGCTGTCCGGGCGGTGGGAGAGCATCAGTGTGAACCGCTCTGTATCCTGAAAATCGGTCAGGAACCGGCAGACCTCCGGGTCCATCCGGTCCGGATCGCAGGAGTTGCGGTCGTCCAGGGCGAAGGCATAATCGTAGAGCCCTCCCAGCCTCAGGGGCGTGCCGTGGATGTCCAGGTCGCTCCAGGCGCGGTCCAGCACGGTAGCCCCCGCCGAGACGAGCTCCTCCTCCAGCGGGGAGGTCCCCGCCGCCAGATAGTCCAGCTCGTGGTTGCCCCAGGCGTAGTAGACCGGGGCGATCTTGGAGAGCGCCCCCACCAGCTCCGTGCTGTTTTGAGAGGAGGCGGAGTAGGCGTTGAGCATGTCGCCGCACAGAAGGATGAGGTCGGGCCGCTGTTCCGCCACCGCCTCCACGAGGGGGGCGTTGTCCTGACCGAACACATGCTCGTGGAGATCGGACATCACCGCCAGGCGCACCGGCCCCTCCGCCTTGTCTGTGGGGAAGCGGTAGGTCGTGACGGTGAGCGAATGGTAGGAACGCCACACGGAAAAGCACACCGCGGCCAGGAGAAGGACCGCGGAAAAGAGGCAGATCGCCGGGAGCCGCCGCCCGGGCCGTTTCCTCATAGGATGCCCAGCGACCGCAGCTTGTCCAGGAATTCCGCCACGTCCCGGTCCAGCGTGTCCCGGTCCGCGTCGTACTCCTCCACCAGTGCGTCGGTCAGCGCGGCCGCGCTCTCCGCGCCGGGAAGCAGCTCCCAGATGCGGGCGGCCACCTCGTTGATGGTAAACAAGCCGTTATTTTCAAGCACGGTAGTACCTGTTGGAATCAGCACAAAGTCTCCCGCGATGTCCCGCAGGACCAATTCTTTCTTCAGCTCCATGGCTCAGTCCTCCGTTCCGTATTTCTCCCGGGTGATCCGGCAGAGGGTGTGGGTCAGCGAACAGATGTAGTCCGGCTTCCGGTCGTAGTCGCCGGTCTCGGCGAAGCAGGAGGCGGCGCAGAGATTGCAGTGCCGCCGCAGGGCGCAGCCGGCGCAGGCGGCGGGCAGGCGGATCGCCTCCACCTCCGTCCGGACGGACCGCCAGGCGGCGGAAAACCCCTGTTCCAGCACCGGTGTCCCGGGGGAGGCCATCATGCCGCAGGGGATCATCCGCCCGTCCCAGGTGAGCCAGAAGGAGCTGCGCCCCGCCCGGCACAGAACGGGTTCTCCCTCCGCGTTTCCGGTGCACTCGTCGCCGTCGGACAGGGGCACGCCTGCGGCCGAAGCCCGCAGCTCCTCCAAGGTGAACTGCTGCTCCCGGCACAGCAGCATATAACGGGCTGCGTCCTCCGGGGCAAAGCGGTGTGGGGCGTCGCCGGGGCGGCCGTCGTCCAGCCGCACCGGAGGGTACATATAGGTGCTGGCCTTGGTGTGGAGGCCCAGCTCCCGGGCCAGACGGAAGATCTCCGGCACGTCGTCCTTGTTGTCCGGGGTGACGGACACGTTGAGCCGCACAGGGATGCCCGCGTCCTTCAGGGCGCGGAGGTTGTCCACCACTTCCTGGAACATGGCCCGCCCGCACAGCCGCTCATAGGTAGCGTTGGAGCCGCCGTAGAGGGTGATGTTGAAGCGCAGGGGCGGGTCCTGCTTGACGGCCTCCAGCAGTTCGCCCCGGAGCAGGGAGCCGTTGGAGTTCACCGACACCAGGAACCCCATGTTCTTGAGGGCGTGGAGGAGCTCGGGAAAGTCCGGGCGCAGCAGCGGTTCCCCACCGGTGAGGAGGAGAAAGACCATCCCGGCCTTCCGGGCCTCCTCAGCGATGGCGAGCCACTCCGCCGTGGTGAGCTCCCGCCTGCCGCCCTGGGCCGCCTGGGCCTCGGTCTGGTGGACATAGCACATGTTGCAGTTGAAGTTGCACCGGGGGGTCAACTCGAAGGTTCCGGTCACCGGGAGACCCAGCCGGGCCCCCTTCTGGTGGATGTAGGTGGACCAGAGGGGCTCTACCATCTGGGGAAGGGCGTTGTTCTGTCGGCTCATAAACATTCCTCCAGGGCCTTTACGGCGCTCTCATCCGGGAGACAGTCCAGCCGAAGGACCGGCGTCTCTCCAATGAGGCGGGAGAGGGTATCGGTGGCGGCGGCCACATCCTGCGGGTTCCAGGTGCGGTAGGCGCACTGGGGAAGGAGGGCGCGGAAGGCCTCCTTCCCGCCCAGCCTCCGGCAGGTGGAGCGCTCCGCCTGCCCCAGCACCACCAGGGCGGAGAGAGGGGCGCTGCGGTTCCCGCAGATACCGGAGGTGCCGGAGAAGCAGATGCCGTGGGCCTGGAAACAGCCCTCACGCGCCCGGAGCAGAGCCCGGTCCCCGTTGACGATCTCCGCCCCCCGTAGCCGCGCCCACAGGGCGGCTTGGGTGGACTTTCCGGTGCCGCTGGGGGCGGAAAAGAGGAGGGCCCGCCCCCAGTGCAGAATATAGGAGGCATGGAGGACCACGCCTCCCTGCTCCAGCAGAAAGCGGAAGAGATCCACAGACTCCAGGATCTGCTGGGCGTGGAGTCCGGAGGAGAGGGCTGGGAGCCAGTCCACGGCCACCTCCATGCCGGAGCGCTCCACATAGCAATAGGGGACCTCCGGCTCCCCGGCGCTTCTGTAGTAATACAGCAAGCGGCAGTCACGGGGACCCGCCCGCCAGCCCCTGACCCTCCGGGTGTGGACATACAGCCCCTCCGGCGGCTGAGGAAAGGCATCCGAGAGGCGGAGCTTCACGCGGTAGTCCGCGTCGGTCTCTCCGCCGGAAAAGAGGTGCAGGGCGTCCGACTCCCCGATGGGAACGGGGGCGGACAGAGAAAAGCCTACGCCTCCAAAGCAGTAGTTCCTTTGATACACAGCGGGCCCCCTTCCGAAAAATGGAGAAACAGGACCGAAGGAGAGAAAGCGGCCCCCCCCCCCCGGGGGGGGGGGGCCGCTGCGGCGTTTGGCTCAGGAGGTGAAGAGGACGGTGTCCCAGGTGGGGATGTCGTAGCAGACCTTGACGCCCATCGTGCTCTTCTGATCGTTGTAGTCGAACTCACAGCCGTTCCAGGCAAAGAGATCCATGCCGCCGATCGTAATGCTGCACTGGCCATCCAGGTTTTGGTTGGCCGGAATGGCGCAACCGGCAGCGATGCTGCTGGTGAGCTCAAAGCTCTCAAAGGCGATCTGGGGCTTGCAGTAAGTTTTCTTCATCTTGCAGCACCCCTTTCTCACTGATTGCCCGTGCCGGGCGTCTGCATGGCGGCGAGTACCTTGCCCACCGCAGCCTGGCTGGAGTAGAGGTTGAGGGTGGCGGTACCGCCGGTGGCCTTCAGATTGGTCAGGGCCACCATGCCGTCGCCGGTGTTGGTGATGGTAACGACTTTGTCGGTGCCGATCGCGTTCTTGATAGAATAATACAGATTGGTAGCGCTGTCAAGCCGGATTGTCGTTCCATTCACCGTAATGGTGCTTGCTGCGGAGCCCGTCAGGCTGGCGCCAAGCTGGATATCCGCAAAGTCGACACTGCCCAGCGTGAAGGTGATGCTTTGACCCTTGCTGAGATAGACCTCATTGTTGGGGCCGTAGCTCTCATAGTCAGCGAGAACGGCCGTCTCGCCCTTGCCGTCGATGAAGGTGGTTCCCTGAACAACGGCGCCGGAGGTCAAAGCGGCTGCATTCAGCAGGCTCTTCCGCAGCTCCACATACTGAGGCGCCGCCTCGCTGTCCGAAGCATAAGCGGAGTAGCTGCTGCCCATGGGATCATAGACCCGGATGCCGTCCAGCCAGAAGGAATAGCTGCTGTCGCCGGTGTGGTCCAGTTTTTGATGGTAGACCACGGTGACGGTCACGTCGTAGGTGTCGTAGGGAAGGCCCACCAGCTTGGCCACGGGTACCTGCTCGATGGAACCCTTGTCCGCAGTGACAAACGCCCCATTCACAAAGTCATAGCCATAGTAGTTGTCCACGATCAGCCGTTTGGTAGTGCCTCTGGTTCCCATAGCCTCGATGAAGATGACGCCGGAATCGCTGTCGGTCCGGCTGATAAGGTCAAAGCCGGTCCCCTTAAAGGAGAAGGAGGCGGTGGCGGAGTCGTTTGCTGTATTGACCGTGACGGTGTGGGCGGAGCCCATGCTGAAGCCGGTGCCGGGCGTGTAGGCCGGATCATAGCCGTAGAGATTTTGCTTGGCGCCCAGCTTCTCGGCGGTCTGCGCCGTACCGGCGAGGGTGCCGGTCCCGCTCCAGCTGCTGTCATACGTGGCGAAGCTGTCCTCATAGTAGACCACGCTGGCGGGGAGGACGCGAATCTGCTTGGTCACGGTGCTGCCGGAGTAGTGAATAGTGAGTACCACGGATTCCGCGCCGTCGATGGTCTCATTGGGCGTATAGGTGACGGTGGTGCCGCTGGAAGAGAAGATGCCGTAGGTGCCCTTGGAAGTATTGCAGGTCAGGCCGGTCACCGCGTCGGCATTCTCCAGGCCCAGATCATTTGGCGTGATGTTCAGGGGAAGGCCAAAGTCCACAACGAAGGTCAGAACCTCGGCGCTGGGCTGATAGTGGAGGGTCAGGGTTTTGCCGTCCTCCGAGACGTCCGCACTTACATACTGATAATAACCGCTGGCGTACTTACCGGCCAGATTGGGAATGGTGGCCAGGTTTTTATTAAAGGTTTGATCGACCCCGGAGCTGTTGGTGATATAGGCCCCATCATCCAGGGTGATGGTCCCAGACTGTACTGTACCGGTATTTTTCAGACCATTGAGGAAGGTGATACCGTTTGTTACGGCCACGGGATAGCTGTAAATTTCGCTGGTGTCCGTGTCGTCTACATAGCGGACGGTCAGACTAGTATCCGTGACCCTGGGTTTGAGATAGATGAGAATCAGGAAGGCGGTGTTTTTTCTCGACCAGACATAGCCGTCGGAGCCGTAGACTGCGGGAGAAGTCTCCATGGAGTCATCCCAAGCGGTGGTCTCGTCATACCACTGGGTCCCCTCAGAATCTGTCACCTTATTCCAGTCAATGCTGTCAGAAGCACCCCAGGTGTTGCTGCTGGTATTGCTGTGGCGGGAACCTCTGGTGACCGTAATTTTCTCAATGTCGTAGTCGGCATTGCTCTGGGGAGCGATGATCCCGATATCTCGATTAGACCAGTAGTTGAAAATCGTAGTGCAGTTGGCATAAATGAGGGACTCCGTGGCGGGGGAGAGGCTGCCGTCCGGGTAAACCACGGCGAAGGATAGAGCGACCTGTCCGTTTTGGCCTGATGTATCCTCGGAAGGAATACCATATCCCCAGTCCTTGGTGAGGGTAGTGATTTCTTGCGTTACCTCTGTTTTCTGAAGGTAATAGGCTACCAATTGGTCGCCCTCTGCAAAGGACTTCCATTCATCACTGGTGGTATAATACTGCCAACTGTCGTTGTAATAACGCACCTTGGTGAGATCGGTGCCGCTTGCGGTCTCGTCATCGCCGCTGTCAGAAGTCTGCTTGTGGGCGGAGTCCAGACGCACAGACTTCCAGTAGACCATATCGCCAAAGGTGGAGGAGGTGCCGGTTGTCGGGGCGTAAGTAGGAGCAACTTCTACTCCCTCCGCACCGTAGGCTTCGGCTACTGTGATCTCCTTAGAGGTGACGCCATTGGAGCCAGTGACTACTACGTTGGTAATCCAATACTCGATGGTGAGGGGGTCGCCGGTGGGAGTGAGGAGGTAGGTAAAGGTGACCTCGCTGTCTGCCGTCCAGGTCTGTGTGACGGAGGTCGTACCGGTGGCGGTGTAGTTGGCGATGGCAGGGGCCGTGATGGTCTGGGAGCCCCCCTTTTCTAGCCGTACGGTGGTGTCGGCGGCAACTCGGTTGCCGCTACCATCCACACAGTGGATGGTAATAGTGACTCGCTCCACCCTCACCAGCCCGGCATAGGCGGTGTTCAGGGCGGAGAGGGCGGCGTCGATGGCGTCCTGCGCCGCCTGAGCGGTCTCCGCGCTGGGGTAAGCGGTAGTGTTGGGGGTCAGATTCTGGGCGGCGTCCAGCGCGGCAGTGTAAGCACTCCAGCTCGCGGAGGTGTAGTCGTCCGCCTGAAGGCCCTCCGCAGCCAGCGCGGCCAGCTTGGCGTCCAGCGCCTCAGTGTCCACATGCCAGGCCTCGGTGCCCGCCGTGTACTCATAAAAATAGAGGGTGGAAGAAGAATTCCGGGCGGCAGAAAAGTTGCCGCGGTTATATTGCAGATACCGGCTATAGCTGCCGCTGATGGTGTATGTGCCGGTACTATTTTGGCCGGAAAGCGTAATGCTGCTTTGACTGGAAGTGATAATGCCATCCCGTGAAGGATACAAATACTTGCCCCCGCTGGAGAGGTAGTAGCTGGTCCAGATAAAACTACTCTCCTCCGTATACGTCCACAGCATATCCTCCGTGACCTCGGAGACGACCCGGCCGTCTGCAATGGTGACCGGCACGGCGCTGCCGTCGTTCTTCAGGGCATAGCCGGAGGTGGAGTCGGACTGGTACACGATGAGGTACTGGCCGCCGTTGGACACGTCGCTCAGCTCATAGGCGTCTGCGGTGCCGCCGCCGGTGATGGTGCCGTTCTGGATTGCCGCCGCGTCGAGCTGTTCCTGCGTGACGGTGACGGCGGAGGACACAGGGGCGGCAGCGTCGCCGTCCAGCGCGGCGGATACGGTGTACGCCCCCGCTCGGGCGTTCTCCACGGTATAGGTGGTGGCGTCAGTGGCGCCCAGGACCGTCCCGTCTCTGGAGACCGTATAGGTCACGGCGGGAAGGGCCAGGGCGGCAACATCGCCCGTGGCTGTGATGAGCGGTTCGCTCCAGGTGAGGGTCAGGCTGCCGCTGGCGTTCACGGTAGGGGCGCCCATGGTCAGTTCGCCCAGTTCGTAGGTATATGCCAGGACTGCATAAATGGTCCCGTCGGCGTTGAAGCCGCCGGGCACCGCCTCGTTGCTGACAGTGGCGGAGGTGAGGTCAGCGCCGTTCTTCTTATCCATCCGCCCGCCCATGACCCGCAGGGCTTGGCGGACGTTGGCGGCAATCTCCGTCTCGCTCTCGGCGGCGGGGTAATCGCACCAGATGCAGAACATGGAGCCGATGACCAGCGATTCGTCCTCGTCAAACGTGGTGCCCATAAACGTATAATTGCGGAAGCTGTCCGCACCGCTGCCGGTTTTGTCGCCGTCAAATTTGTCTCTCTTGCCCAACACGTAGTAGTAGTCGCCGTTGGTGTTGATAACGGCGTGGCCCTCCTCCACAATGGTCGCCGCGGAGCCCACGGCATATCCGTTCCACCCGGAGGACCAGTAGCAGACCTGGATGTCCTGGTCAAAGGACACGGAGGTATCATTATTATAGTAGATGCCGTCATTGAAGGCCCGGGGGGTCAGGTCCAGGCTCTTGAGGACGCCGGCCAGGGAATTAACATAGTCTGCAAAGTCGCCGTACCGCCCGGCGCTGACCAAATGGCCAAAGCCCATGCCGCCGGAGGAGTAGAGATCATTGGCAAACTCGTCGCAGCCCATGTTGAAGTACTCGCAACCCTCGTCGGCGAAGTATGCGGCGTACTTTTGGATCAGGGCGATGCCGAAGGCTTTGGCGTCGTCGCTGGTGATGTCCAGGGAATTGGAGTTCTGGTAGCGGTACTCTGGGGCGACGGTGTCCAGGATCCGTCCCAGATGGCCGGGGGAATTGAGCAGGGGCACGATGGCGATGTCCTCGCCTCTCGCCACGGACAGAATCTCGTCCATGTCGGCCTGGGTCAGCCAGGGGGTATCCGTAGCGGAACCATCTGCATCGCCACCCAGGGCGGGGGTCAGATCGATGCTCCTCTCCACTCCGGACGCAGTCATAAAGGTGACATCCATATCGTCCAGCGCGAAGCGGAAGCCCTCGTTATTGGAGAAGTCCAGCTCCAGTTCATTGTACCCGGCGGCGGCCATCTCATGGATCAGGGCGATGATCCACTCCTTGGTAAAGTATTTGCGGCCGCAGTCCAGGTGCAGGATCTTATGGCCGAAGCCGTTCTCCACACTGCTGACCGCAGCGGGCGGTGTCTCTACGGTCTCCAACTCGTCAAGCACCTCATCCATCGGAACTTCCGTGCTGGGCGTGGGGGTGGGGGAGACCTCGGGGCTCGCCTCCGGTGCAGGCGTGGGGGAGACCTCGGGGCTCGTCTCCGGCGCAGGCGTGGAGGAGACCTCGGGGCTCGCCTCCGCTGTAGGCGCGGGAGAACCCTCTGGGGCAGCCTCCGGTGTGGAGACAGGGGCCTCCGTCTGGACGGGGGGCGTGCCGGTCCCCTCGTCCGCCAGTGCGCTCATGGGCAGCATACCAAACAGCATCACCAGGCACAACAGCATGGCGACGAGCCGGGACGAGCCCTTTCGCATTCCAGTCCTCATCACAAACATCCTCCCTTGCGAACCTGCCCCCTCCGCAGACAACCGCGGCCACGGCGAAGAAATGCCGGAGCGCGGCGCCGAACGACCCTGGCGCGGGGGAGACAAGCGTGAATAACAGAAAAGTGTCTATTGAACCACTTTGTGCCAGTATAGCACGGGGGGAGGACAAATTCAAGGATTCCTAAAGATAAAGTTAGGAAATTTACTAAATTTCACATGGAAAGGAGAACGCATGGTAATAAAAAGTTACAAATTTATATTTTTAATAAATTTACATGAAAAATTTGTGACTGAAAGAAGTTTTTAGAGAGGAACTTCCCAAAACGGGCGGTTTTTTAGTTGCTGTTCCAGATTTGCCATGCTATAATGACATAAACTTGAAGAGAAATTGGGCGTTCTTCTGCGGATTGGCAGTTCCCGGTTTCTTTCACAGCCGATTCTGTGAATGTTTCAAATGGAGGGATCAGGGTAATGGATAAGCGCAGGATTTTGGCCGCCGCGCTGACCGCGGTGATGCTGCTTGGCATGCTGCCGGTCGCGCTGGCGGCGGAGCCGCAGCCCACGGAGGCGGCGGACGAGCTGGGGATCACGCTGCTGAAAACGGCGGGCGCCCTCAACAGCGTCCGCGAGACGAAGATCTCCCTGGAGATCTCCGCACCGGTCAACGAGACGCCGGTGGCCGTCGAGTTCGTCATGGACGCCACCAGCAGTCTTTTCAGCTCCGGAGACGAGATCATGATCCAGTCCTGGGCCGAGGAGATCCGCGGCGCCATGGCGGATAAGAATGTCTACGCGGGCCTCACCGTCTTTGCAAACGACGCCAAGACGGTCTATGAGATGTCCCAACTGACCGCGGAGAGCACGTTCGACTACAGTCTGGGCGAGGAGATGCTTTGGCTGGCCGGCCACACCGGCACCAACCTGCAGGCCGGTATCCGGGCAGGACTGGCCGACCTGGAAAAGGCCCCCGACACGATCCCCCAGGCCAACCGCTATCTGGTGCTCATCACCGACGGCGGCAGCTTCTGGTGGCTGGACGACGCCGGGAACCCGGCCAATGACACCTATAATGACGGGACCCGGCTCCAGAACAACGACGCCGCCGAGGGCGGCTATGAGAGCCTGACGGACCTGACCGCTCTGCTGGGGCAGACGGTCAGCGCCCAGCCCGCCGCGTACACCGCTGCGGGCGACGAGGCCCTGGCCGATGTGGTGGGTCAGATCAAGACCTCCGGCGCCCTCACCAATTTTGAAAAGGGCGTCTACTTCGCGGCCAAGGAGCTGGACAAGGTCACGGAGGCGGGGGTCAGGCTGATCACCGTGCGCTATCCCTACTATGCAGACGAGGAGGGCCTGTCGGCCCTGACCACGCTGGCAGGGCAGTTGATGGATTACGCCGAACGCAAGAGCGTCTTTACCGCCAGCCCCGCCTCCCTGGAGGAGACCGCCGCCGAGCTGGAGGGCGTAATGGACCAGATCTATGGCGGCGGAGTCAACGTGGTGGTCCCCGCCGGGAGCACCATCACGGACGTCATCGGCAAGGATGAGGATTACGATTTCGACCTGTCCATCAAGAGCAAGGAGATCCCCGCACTGGCGGACTTTGCGCTGAAGATCGGCGGCGACGCCCCCATGGAGGGGCAGTTGGACGAGAACAACCAGATCACCTTTGCCGACGGTTCCACATTGACCTATTACCCCGAGGCGGAAGGTCAGGATGAGCGCTTTGTGCTGACCCTGGGACAGGATATCCATCGTAGCGAGCGGGTGTCCCTGACCTATACCGCCCGGCTGGCGGAGCGGGATACCTCCAGAGGCGAGCACTACGTCTATCCCAATGTGGAGGCCTATCTGACCCTGTCTGACACGGGCGAGAGCTATCTCTTCCCACGTCCACGCTTGGGCTACACCATCAGCGGTGGCGGCAGCGGCGGTGGCGGTGGCGGTGGGGATACCGTCATCGATGAGAACGATACGCCTTTGGGACCCCTGCCGGAGCTGAACATGGCCGATCACTTTGCCTATATCATTGGGCGGGACGACGGTCTGGTCCACCCGGAGGCCAGCATCACCCGGGCCGAGGTGGCCACCATTTTCTTCCGTATGCTCACCGAGGACTCCAGGGCTCAGCTTTGGACCACCACAAACCCCTACTCCGACGTGGCGGCGGAGGCCTGGTACAACAACGCCGTCTCCACGCTGACCACCTCGGGGGTCATCATGGGCAAGCCGGGGAACGTCTTTGATCCCGACGCGCCCATCACCCGCGCTGAATTCGCCACCATCGCCGTGCGCTTCTTCGGCGGCAATTACGAGGGCGAGGACCAGTTCACCGATATCGCCGGGCACTGGGCCAACAAGTACATCAACCGCGCCGCCGTGCTGGGGCTCATCAACGGCAAGGGGGACGGAACCTTCGATCCCAACGCCGATATCACCCGGGCGGAGGCGATGGCCATCGTCAACCGCACCCTGGGCCGCAAGCCCGACGCCGACCACATGCTGCCCAATATGATCACTTGGGAGGACAATCTGGACGAGAGCAAGTGGTATTACGCCGATGTGCAGGAGGCCACCAACTCCCACGACTTTGAGGTGGAGAGCGGCGCAGACGGGCTCTATGAGATCTGGACCGGTCTGTTGCAGGTCCGCGACTGGGCGGCCCTGGAGCGGGAGTGGTCTGAGAGCAATTCCTCTTCCAACCCCGGCGATGTGGTGTCCGACGTGGTGACGGAGCCGGAGGCCGGCGAGGGAACCGCCGCGGACGGCGGACAGATCGAGACCGAAACCTGAGCCATATCTGGGCACGGTCAGCACACCCCAACTGAAACAGAGAACGGTCCGCGCCCGAGGGCACGGACCGTTCGGTTTTGACGGGGACGGCCTGCGGCGTACGCCGGGGCACTGTGCCGGGAGGTCAGGACTGGTTCATCTCCTCTACGGTGATGGACTTCTTGATGGGCTTGGAGGGGTCCAGGGGGGCCAGTGTCCAGCCCGTGAAGGCGTAGGTAATGGAGATCAGGGGGTTGATGATGGCCAGAAAACAGTACGGGGCATACTGGAAAGCACTGATGCCCAGGGTAGCCAGATAGACCGCGCCGCAGGTGGACCAGGGGACGATGCCGGAGGTGAGAGTGCCGGAATCCTCCAGGACGCGGGAGAGGTTTTTGGGTGCCAGGTTCAGCTTTTCATATACCTTTTTATACATCTGGCCAGGGATGACGATGGACATATACTGGTCGGCGGCCATGAAATTCATGGCGATGCAGGTGAACACGTTGGCGGTCATGATGCTGCCGCGGGAATGACAGCGCTTGAGAATGGCGGCGATGATGGTGTCCAGACAGCCGGCCGCCTTGACCGCACCGCCGAAGGCCAGTGCGCAGATGACAAGGGAGATGGTGAACATCATGGACTGCATGCCGCCGCGGTTCAGGAGGGCATCCACCATTTCGTTTCCACTGGAGAGCTGTACGCCGTATATCATCTGACTGAGAATGTCACCCAGTGGATTTCCCTGGGCCAGAGCGAAGCAGAAGCCGATGACCGTGCCGCCCAGCATACCGGGAATGGCGGGCACCTTAAAGACGATCATGAGGATGACGGACAGGGGAGCGATAAAGATGAGGGGTGTAATATTGAAGCTGGCCTCCAGCGTGGAGAGGATGACGTCGATCTGAGAGGTATCCACGGAATCGGCGCTGTAGCGGCTGCCGATAACGGCAAAGATAGACACTGCGATAAGAAAGCTGGGAATGGTGCTGTAGAGCATGTGGCGGACATGGTCAAACAGCTTGGTGCCCGCCACCCCGGCGGCCAGATTGGTGCTGTCGGAGAGGGGGGAGAGCTTGTCGCCGAAGGAGGCGCCGGTGACCACTGCTCCGGCGGCGATGGCGGGCGGGATACCCAAACCGGCGGCGATGCCCATGGCGGCGGCGCCCATGGTGCCCGCTGTGGTCCAGGCGCTGCCGGTGGATACTGCGATGATGGCGCAGATGACAGGGAGCAGGGCCAGGAACACGCTGGGCGAGAAAAGCTTGAGACCGTAATAGATCATGCCGGGGACAATACCGCCGGCGATCCAGGTGGCCACCAGGCAGCCCACGATCATAATGATGAAATTGGCCTGCATGGCCATTGTGTTGGTCTCGATCATGGAGTCTTCGATCTCCTGCCAGCCGCGTCCCAGGAAGCAGATGGCAATGACGGAGGTAACGGCGGTACAGATGATGAGGGGGATCTGGGGGTCGGCGCCCAGAATGATCACACTGGGCAGCATGATGGCGATGAGACAAATAAAGGGGACCAGCGCAAGGAGAAGGGGAGGCTGTTTTCGCACTTTGATCTTGGCTCCGGGGGAAGCAGTTGACATAACGTGACCCTCTTTCCTCAAGTTCTCGCAGGACGCCGTGGGCGCCCCAAGCGTGAGGAAAGCATAACATACCGGGTGTTAAATTTTCGTTAAGAGAAAAGCCTCGCCGGCGCAGGAATTGCGCCGGCGAGGCCATGGCCGTCAGGCGAGTAAGAATATCCCGGCCTCTCAGCCGATGAACATCTGGGTCCAGTAGTGACCGTTGGCCACATAACCCACGCCGATCTGCGTATAAGAGCTGCTCAGAATATTGGCCCGGTGGCCGCTGGAGTTCATCCAGGCATTGACCACAGCCTGGGGGGTGCGCTGGCCATAGGCGATGTTCTCACCGGCGCTCCGATAGGAGAGCCCGAAGGAGCGGATCATCTGGAAGGGGGTGCCGTAGGTGGGACTGGTGTGGGAGAAATAGCGGTTGTCTACCATGTCCTGGGACTTATAGCGGGCCACCCGGGAGAGCTCCCAGTTGTAGGTCAGGGCGCTCAGTCCGTTCTGCGCCCGAATTTCGTTGACCAGACGGATCACCTCCTGTTCGTACTGGGTGACCGCCGCGTCCTCTTCGGGGATGGTGAGGATCTGGCCGGGATAGATGAGGTCGGGATTGGAGACCTGCGGATTGGAAGCGATGATCTCGCTGGTGCCGACCTGATACTGCACGGCCAGTTTCCACATGGTGTCCCCGCGAACCACGGTGTGGGACAGGGCGGACGCGCTGGTGGTAAGGACGAGGGCCGACAGTGAAACTGCGGCCAGCTTGGAATAGAAATGCTTCATGGTGATGTACCTCCTGCCTATGAGGGTAACATTGGCCCGCCGCCAGACGCAAGGCAAAAATATTGCCAAAGAGATGTCCTCCCCCCGGGAAAGCAGCCGGAGGGAGGATATTCGCCCTCTTAGGGGAGAAGTTCAATTACGGCCCGTTTAAACCTGTCCGGAGGGAGCTGGCACAGTGTAAAGAGCTCAGCCATCTTGCTCACGAATTCCTGATTGCAGGAGATATCCTCCAGAACGATCTGCTTTCCGTCCGCGCCATGGTACGCGATACCGTAGGAGAGCCCATGGGGCTGTGCAAAGGAAGTGGCTGTGTAAATACCCGAATGGCTGCAGCCTGCAAGAGACATAGAATGGATCGCTTCCTTTCCTGCGTGTTAGAGAGGCGGATGCGCTGGCATTTGGCACAATATGTATCATACCGAATTATGGAGAAAAAAGAAAGACATAACATTTTACAAAAATTAACATGAAAAATCTCTGTTATGAACAAACAGTTTGCGGGACGATCAAAAACTTTGGCGGGTATACGGAATGCGGCGGCTGAGCGGGATGGGAGGAACGGCGCTCCCTGGGAAACAGGATGCCCGGCGGGGATTGAAAAGGGGCGGGCGCTGCTGATATAATGTTGCCTGCAATGGAAAGAGAGGGTAGGATATGCGGATTTTGGTGGTGGAGGATGAGCAGGACCTGTTGGAATCTCTGGTAGAGGGGCTGCGGCTCAATTCTTACGCGGTGGACGGCTGTGACGATGGCTGCAAGGCCCATGAGCTGGTCAGCGTGGTGGAGTACGATCTGGTTGTTCTGGACCTGAACCTGCCGGGAATGGATGGATTTCAGCTTCTGCGGGAAATACGGACCGTGAATGCGGAGGTGAAGGTCCTCATCCTCTCGGCGCGGGATGGCCTGGAGGACAAAGTGCGGGGGCTGGACGCCGGAGCCAACGACTATCTCACCAAGCCCTTCCACTTCGCAGAGCTGGAGGCGAGGGTCCGGGGCCTCCTGCGCCGCCGGTTTACCCAGCAGGATCGACTTCTCACCTTCCGGGGCGTTATGCTGGATACCGCCGCCCACGCGGTGGAGGCGGCCGGACAGCCCCTGACGCTTACCAGGAAGGAGTATGCCCTCCTGGAGTATCTGCTCCTCCATCGGGGCAAGGTTGTCAGCGCCGAGGAGTTCATGGAGCATGTCTGGGACGGCGGCGTGGACAGCCTGAGCAATGCGCTGCGGGTACATATGGCCTCCCTGCGGAAAAAACTCCGTGCTGCTCTGGGATGTGACCTCATCCGAACCAAGGTGGGGGTGGGATACTATCTGGACGAGGGGGCGGAGGTATGAGGGGCGTTCATCCGTTTCAAAGGCTCTCCCTTGGCAAACGCCTTACCCTGCTGGTGATGATCGCCATGGCCCTCTCCTGCATCGTACTGGCGGCCGCCATGACCGTAGCGGGGGATCAGATGCTCTATACCATCTATGCCTCCCAGACCACCGTCACCCGTGGGGACGACCGGTACGGTTTACCCACCGTCTCCAAGGGAGCCGCCGCCAGCGGCACGATCCTCCTTCCTACCGGGGAGAAAGGGCCTTTATACGCGGAGGATCGGGGCCTGGGGGCGAAATTCAAATACCGGATTGAGAGCATCGTCTATGTCATCTGTACCATCGCAGTGGCCGGTGTGGCCACCTATATGATCACAGAGAATTGTCTCAGTCCTCTGGTGAATTTGAAAAATCAGGTCGCCAATCTCAGTGCGCAGAACCTCTCCGACTCCCCGGAGGGCGGCGCACCCCAGACCGGAGACGAGATCGAGAGCCTGTCCAACGCCTTTCAGGGAATGCGGTTGCGGCTGGACAGCGCCTTTGAGACACAGAAGCGTTTTGCCGCAAACGCCGCCCACGAGCTGCGCACCCCGCTGGCGGCCATCCAGACCCGGCTGGACGTGTTTTCCAAGCATGAGGACCACACGGAAGAGGAGTATCAGGCCCTCATCGGGTCGTTGCGCCGGCAGACGGAGCGGCTGAGCCTGCTGGTCAAGGACCTGCTGGATATGTCCTGTATGGAGGAGGTCCCCATGCAGGATGTCATTGACGTGGCCCCTCTCATGGACGAGATTGCCCACGAGCTGGAGCCCTTGGCGGAGAAAAAGGGTATGAGCTTCCGGACGGAAGGGGGAGGCACCGTACTGGGCAGCGACAGGCTCATTGCAAGGGCCCTCTATAATCTGGCGGAAAATGCGGTCAAATACGGCGCGGACGGAGGACATGTTGTACTGGCTGCCAGCCTCCAGGACCGAAATGTGCTGATCCGGGTGGAGGACGACGGGCCCGGAATCCCAGAAGAACACAGGGAGAAGATCTTTGAACCCTTTTACCGGGTGGACAAGTCCCGCTCCCGGGCCATGGGCGGAGCGGGACTTGGGCTTCCCATGACACGCGCCATTCTGGAGCGCCACGGAGGGACCATCCGGCTGGAGGAGAAGCCGGGGGGAGGATGCTGCTTCTGTGCCGCCCTCCCCACGGGGAAGTGGGACGGGTACCCTGGAAGCGCGGGAGAGCCGAGAACAAAGGGAGTTGTTTGACTTTTCCGCACGGGAGAGGTATAATAAAAGGTAAAATTTTTGAAATTCAGGTTAAAATCGGGGAAGGAGGGGAGAATCGTGCATCTATCCCGTTTCCGCGGGTGGATCGTCCTGGCAGCCGACGTGCTGCTGATCTTTACCTGCAATTTCTTCCTCTTTCTTCCCGCGCTGCTGCGCAGTGACATTCAGCTTTTGAACCTGGTGCTCCATATCGGCTTTCTCACCCTCTGCGTACTGGTGTTCCAGCTCTCCTTCAAGACCTATGAGAGCCTGTGGCGCTATGCGGAGAGCCGGGAATATCTGGTGCTGCTGATGGGGATGTCCTGCGGATATGGCCTCTACGCGGTGGCCAACCTTGCCCTGAGAGCCAGCCTTATCTGGATCGTCCAGGCGCTGACGGGCACGGCGCTGGCGCTGCTGGCCATGCTGTTTATTCGCTTTCTCTACCGCATATACCGCTTCCGCGTCACGGGCCGCAGCGGCGAGGGCCGCAGCCAGGCGGCCATCATCGGCGCGGGTACGGCGGCGGTGGCCCTGTTGTCCGAGCTCCAGAGCAACCCTCTGGGGCGCTATGCGCCCTGTTGCCTGGTGGACGACGCCCCCGACAAGATAGGGAAGATGATCCACGGCGTGCCCATCAAAGGGCCCATCGACGACCTGCTGACGATTCTTCCGAACACGCCGGTCACAGAGATCATTTTGGCCATTCCCACCCTGACGCCCCAGCGGCGGTCGGAGATCCTGAACCTGTGCGCCCACACCAACTGCCGCCTCCACATCCTCTCCGACCCTCTGATGCAGTTGGAGAAGGGGAGAGGCTCCCTGGCCGCCAATGTGCGGGAGGTGCAGATCGAGGACCTGCTGGGCCGGGAGGCGGTCAAGCTGGACGACAGCCGGGTCCGCAGCTTTGTCCAGGGCAAGACCGTGATGGTCACCGGCGGCGCAGGGTCCATCGGCGCGGAGCTCTGCCGTCAAATCGCCGGTTGTCAGCCCCGACGCCTGGTGGTGGTGGATATCGCGGAGAACGCTGTCTACGATCTGCAGAACGATCTGCTCCACCGCCATGGAGACGGGCTGAAGCTGGCTGTGGAGATCGCCTCGGTGCGTGAGCTGGAGAAAATGGACCAGTTGTTCCGAAAATATCGGCCGGAGCTGGTCTTTCACGCGGCGGCCCACAAGCACGTGCCCCTGATGGAGCAGTGTCCCGAGGAGGCCGTGAAAAACAACGTGTTCGGCACCTACAACACCGCGCTCTCCGCCAAGCGATATGGGGCGGAAAAATTCGTGCTCATTTCCACGGATAAGGCCGTGAACCCCACCAACATCATGGGCACGACCAAGTACCTCTGTGAGCAGGTGCTCCAGGGCCTGCGGGAGGGGAGTCGGACTGAATTCGCCGCCGTGCGCTTCGGGAATGTCCTGGGGTCCAGCGGCTCGGTGATCCCACTTTTTAAAAAGCAGATTGCCTACGGCGGGCCGGTTACCATCACGGACCGGCGGATCATCCGCTATTTCATGACCATACCCGAGGCGGTACAGCTGGTGCTGGAGGCAGGGTCCTTTGCCCGCAGCGGTGAGGTCTATGTGCTGGACATGGGGCGGCCGGTCCATATATTGGAGCTGGCGGAAAATCTCATCCGTCTGTCGGGCTACACCCCTTATGTGGATATCAGGATCGAGGAGGTCGGGCTGCGTCCCGGCGAGAAGCTCTATGAGGAGCTCCTCACCCAGAGCGCCGACCTGCGCCGTACCGAGCACGAAAAGATCTTTGTGGAGGAACGGGCGCCTCTGGCTCCCACGGAGCTGGACCGATGGCTGGAGTCGCTGTCCGATGCGGTGGACAGCGGCAGCCGGGAGCGTATTTTTCAGGAGCTGCACCGTCTGGTCCCCACTTTCCGGGAGCCGGACGAGGTGAACGAGGCCGCCATCCGGGCGGTGGAACAGGGGGCGGCGGTCCAGTTGGAAGAGCTGGCGGCAGTCCGCCGCTGAAAGGAGTTGTGCTATGAAAAAAGGGGCGAAGATCGCGCTGTGTGTTCTGGTGGTGGCGGTGGCTGCCGGCGGGGCCGCGGCGGCGTGGCAGTGGAACAATATCAACGCCGCCCGCTACGGACTCACCATGGACAAGGACTCTATCAGCCAGCGGCTGGAGGAAAACCAGCAGGCCCTCAACGATGCCATGGTCAAATACAACGTCACCCAGTATAGTTTCTCGCAGGAGGAGATCGAGCAGCTTGCGGATGGGAGTCTTGCGCCTGAGGAGGCTGCCCGCAGGCTCCTAGACGGCGGCGGGGCGGAGCCCTCCGGCACTCCGGCGCCAGACGCCTCCCCGACGCCTACGCCCACTCTGTCCACCGGCGGGGATACGGCGGCTGTGGAAGCGGCGGAGGAGGAGATCCGAGAAGAGATTGCCACTATGTATGTGCTCCGCTCCACTTATGTGGGCAAGCTGGAGGCCATCGTCCAGTCCGCCATTGACGAGTATACGGCGGGGGAGCACACCTCCGAGCGGCGCACCCAGGTAGTGTATGGCAAGCTGGAGGAGCTCACGGCGCTGGAGAAGGAGTGCGACCAGAAGGTGGCCGCTGTAGTGGCCCGGCTGCGGGAGCTCCTCAAGGCCATCGGACAGGACGACTCGCTTGCCAAGGAGGTGGAGGCGACCTACGAGGAGGAGAAGAGCCTGAAAAAGGCCTATTACCTCAAGGAATTCCAGGGTGGTTAGGCGATGATCGACCTGCACTGTCACATCCTGCCCGGCGTGGACGACGGATCCTCCTCTGAGGAGGAGAGCTGTCGGATGGCCCGTCTGGCGGTGGAGAGCGGCGTTACCGCCGTGTGCGCCACCCCGCACTGCAATGTGCCGGGTTGTTTTGACAATTACCGCACAGAGGCGTTGGAGGAGCGGTTCCTGTGCCTGGCCCGCCTGCTGGGGGAGCGGGACATCCCTCTGCGGCTGTATGCGGGGATGGAGGTCTATGTCACCCCGGAAACCCCACGGCATCTCCGGGAGGGGAAGCTCCTCACTCTGGGCGGCAGCCGGTATCTCTTGGTGGAGTTTGGATTTGAAGCGCCCTTCTCCTTTGCCCAGCGGATGCTGGAGGAGATCAGCGCCGCCGGGGCGGTCCCTGTGGTGGCCCACCCGGAACGCTACCGTTTTGCGCAGGAGGACCGGGGGTGCCTTCTCCGGTGGATAGAGGCGGGGTGGGCGCTCCAGATCAATAAAGGAAGCCTCTTTGGCCGGTTTGGCCGCCGGGCGGCCCGGACGGCTCACTGGTGCCTGGGGGAGGGGTGCATGCACCTCATCGGCAGCGATGCCCACAGCCCTTACCGGCGCACCCCATGGCTGGAGGACGCCCGGAGCTATGTGGCGGAGTACACCGCGCCGGAAATCGCGGATTTCCTGCTGGAGGAAAATCCCCGGCGCATGTTGGAGAATGCGCCCATCAGGCCGGTGCTGGCCCAATTCTAACGACCGAGGAATGCCATGAAAAAGCTGAAAATTTTCACTCTGGTGCTCTTTCTGCTCACCGGGAGCGCCCTTGCCGCGTCCGAGTACTATCACTACCGGGCGGAGGACCGCACCCTGCCCGTGCTCCGGTGTCCCGATGAGCCCCTGGTCATCTCTGTAGGAGAAAACAGCCGGGAAAAGCTGCTGGAGGGAGTCACCGCCTGGGACGACAAGGATGGAGACCTCACCGAGAGGGTACTCATCCAGGGGATCGCCAAAACCATCGAGGGCAGTGAAACCACCATTACATATGCCGTGGTGGACAGCGACGCCCACGTCGCCCACCGCACCCGGACCGTGCGCTATACCGATTACGCGCCCCCCAAATTTGCCCTCTCCCGGGAGCTGCGCTATTCCGTGGGGACGGCGGTCCAGATCCGGGACCGGCTGACCGCCACGGATCTCATCGACGGGGATGTGTCCGAGCGCATCAAGGTGACCAGCAGTGGCCTCTCCGCTTACGCCGAGGGGACCTACCCCGTCACCTTTGAGGTCACCAACAGCCTGGGAGATACCGCCTCCTTCACGGCGGACATCGTCATCAGGAACCAGGCCCAGGGGGAACCGCGCATCTACCTGACGGAATATTTGGTCTATCTGGCCAGGGGCGCGGTTTTTCAGCCCATGGAGTATCTGGAGTCGGTGACCTACGGTGCCGAGGAGACGGTGACGGTGGACGCACAGGTGGACACCTCCGTGCCGGGGACCTATCGGGTGCGCTATACCTGCGCCGGGCCGACGGGGACCGAGGGGACCGCCGCGCTCTACGTCGTTGTGGAATGAGGGGGCGCGGGATGGAAGAAAAGCAGATGTTTTCCATGTCAGAGCTCAATCCCCTGTGTCTGTGGCGGCGGCTGTGGAAAAACTGGCTGCTGATCCTGGCGGCAGGGCTCATCGCCCTTATGGGGACGGAGATCGCCGTCCAGAACCTGTATGCCCCAGAGTACACCGCAGGTGCCGTGCTGGCCGTCAGTGTCAAACGGAGCAGTTACTCCACCGTGCTCTCCAACCTGAGCATGTCCGCCGAAATCGCGGACACCTTTACCCAGCTTTTTGAGAGCAATATGTTCGGTTCAGTGGCCGCCGGTCAGTTGGGCGTAGAGAGCCTGCCGGGCACGCTGAAAGCCACCGTGCTGCCCGAGACCAATCTGCTCAGCCTGCGGGTCACGGCGGACTCGCCTGAGGACGCCTTTCAGACCCTGAAGCTGATGCTGGAGAACTATGACACCGTTTCCGAGCATGTGTTCCAAAACGTGATCCTCAAGGAGCTGGACAGTCCCACCGTGCCGACAGCCCCCTCCAATCCGGTGGATATGAGCCGGGTGCGCAGGCAGGCCTTTCTGGTCGGCGCGGCGGCTATGACGGCGCTGCTGTTGGCGGCGGCCCTCTGCTCCGACACCGTGCAGACCACCGCCGCCCTCCGGCGCAAGCTGGATGTGAAACTCTTCTCCACCCTCCACCATGAGGTGAAGAACAAGACCCTGCGGGCAAAGCTGCGCCGGGCCAACAAGGGGCTGCTCATCACCATGCCGGTGGCCAGCTTCCACTTCACCGAGTCGGTGTATAAGCTGGGAGTGAAGCTGACCTATGCCCTCCAGAAAGAGTCGGCCCAGGTGCTCCTGGTCACCAGTGTGGCGGAGAACGAGGGAAAATCCACCGTCTGCGCCAACATTGCCCTGACGCTGGCCCAGCGGAACAAGAAGGTGCTCCTCATCGACGCCGACCTCCACAAGGCGGCGCAGTACAAGCTCTTCGGACGGAAGCCGGAGCGGGAGCTGGCCGATCTGCTGGAGGGCAAGATCCCCTATGAGCCGGAATATCTGGAGCAGTATCCGCTCTACGCCCTCTTTTCCACCCGCTCCAACAGCCGGGCGGCGGAGCTCATCCCCTCGGAGAACATGGCGGCTCTGCTGCGCCAGGCGCGGGCAGAGATGGATTATATCATCATCGATTCGCCCCCCATCGCCCTTTTCTCTGACGTGGAAGCCCTGGCCGACCAGGCGGATGCCTCGCTGCTGGTGGTCCGGCAGGACGGGGTCCCGGCCGGGCGGATCAACGATGCGGCGGATATGCTCCGCCAGAGCCGGGCCAGGCTGCTGGGCTGTGTCTTCAACGATGTGCGCAGCATGCCCTTCTCCACCGACCACAGGGGCTATGGCTACGGATATGGGTATGGATACGGCTATAAATACGGATACGGCTATGGCCAAAGCGCGGGCCGAAAAGACCGAGACGGTGGGGAGGGCCCTGGAGCCGCGCCGTCCGACCAGGCGGGGAGTCACCATGGAAGAACATAAGCTGGATCAGGAAGAGGGCCGGATTGATCTGTACCGCCTTCTGCCGGAGCTGGGACGGGCCCTGCGCCGCCTGTTCTGGGTGCCGCTGCTGCTGGCGCTGCTGGGCGCCACCGCGATGGGGGTACGTGCCTGGAGGAGTTATGTGCCGCGCTACCACTCCGAAGCCACCTTCACCATCGAGACCAGCGCGTCCGCCCTCAGCGACATGGCCGGGAGCGGCAGTTATTATGACAAAGCCACGGCCGAACAACTGGCCAAGACCTTCCCCTATCTGCTGCAGTCCGACCTTCTTCAGTCCCTGCTCCGGCAGGAGCTGGGAGTGAGCTGGCTCAACGGCAGCATCTCGGCCCGGGCGGTGGACAACACAAGCCTTTTCTCCCTCCGGGTCACCAGCGCCAGCGCCCAGGATGCCTACGACATCCTGGAGACGGTCATCCGCATCTATCCTCGGGTGGCCGATTACGTGGTGGGCAGCACTGAGATGCACATTCTGACCCAGCCTGCGGTGGCCGCCCAGCCCGACGCCCCTTTTGATCCGGTACGCAGCATCTGCAAGGGCGCGCTGCTGGGCCTTGCCCTGGGGCTGGCGGTCGTGCTGCTCTTCGCCGCGACCCGGCGCACCGTCCGCACGCCGGAGGAGGTCAAGCGCCGACTCAACCAGACATGCCTTGCCTCCCTGCCCGCCGTGCGGTTCAAACGGCGCTCCGGGCAATTTGACCGCACCATCTCCATCCAAAACCCTAGGATATCCGGCGCTTTCCTGGAGAATGTACGCAGCCTGCGCATCAAGTTCCTCCGGGAGGCCGAGGGGCGCAAGGTGATCATGGTCTCCAGCACTCTCCCCGGCGAGGGAAAGACCACAGTGGCTGTCAACCTGGCCCTGACCCTCAGCCAGAACGGCGCGCGGGTCATTCTGGTGGACCTGGATCTGCGCAAGCCCTCCGTCAAGCGCTGCCTGGGGGTGAGCGTCCCCTCCAGGGGGGCGCCGGAGCTGCTGAACCTCCGGGGCGCAGATCCCAGGGAGCACCTGCTGACGCTGGAGGGGACGCAGGTCCGCCTGCTGGCCGGGGATGAGCCGTCGTCCAATCCGCGCAGACAGATGGAGTCCAGGCGCCTGGAAGCCCTTCTCACCACCCTGCGGGAGGAGGCCGACTACGTGATCCTGGACACGCCCCCCTGCGGTCTGCTGGGCGATGGGGCGGCGCTGGCCGGACTGGCCGACGCCTCCCTGTATGTGGTCCGCTCCGGGACCGCCCAGGTCTCCCACATCCTGGACAGCCTCCAGTTTCTCGCCGGCAGCGGGACTCCTCTGATGGGCTGTGTGCTCAATGGAGCCTCCGGCGGTGGGGGACGCTACGGGTATGGCTATGGGTACGGGTACGGCGGTGACCACTACGGGAAATATCACGCCTACCGGCAGGAAAAATAGGGGGCGTGAAGGCGGTCCCCTCTGCGCGCGGCGCTGAAAAACGGGGGCCGCCGTCCCGACCGGGACGGCGGCCCGTTTCTATGCGGATAGGGGGTGAGTATCCTGGCGGGGATGAAAAAAATATGGGACAAGCTGCGGGAGGGCTATCTGCAGGAAATGTGCCAGGAGCTGGGCTGGATTTACCGCTATGCCAGGCGCTACCGGGGACAAATCGCGCTGTATATCGCTCTGGGGCTCCTGGCGGCGGGGCTGGGCCTGGGTGGCAGTCTTCTCTCCCGCACCCTCACCACCGCCGTGGTGGGTGCGCATCGGGCCTGGGGAGAGGTGGCGGCCCTTGCGGCAGGCTATGTGCTGCTGGGGCTGGTGGCCCTGGGCCTCTCCGCCCTCAACAGCCGCATTTCCACCAAGGTGAATCTGAAGATCCAGAATGAGATGCAGGCCGACGTGTTCCGCCGCTTTCTCCAGGCGGATTGGAGCGCCCTCCAGGCATTCCACTCCGGCGATCTCCTCAGCCGGGTGACCGGGGACGTCGGCACCGTGGCGGGGAGCGTGTTTGGACTGCTGCCCAGCCTGGTAATCCGTCTGTTCCAGTTTTCGGCCTGCCTGATCCTGATCCTGTGGTATGACCCGGTGATGGCCCTGCTGGCCCTGCTCAGCGCCCCGGTGACTCTGCTGTTTTCCCGTGCCCTGATGGGACGGATGCGGGAGCATCAGAAACGGGTGCGGGGAGCCAACGCCCAGTTGATGGCCTTTCACGAGGAGGCCCTCCAGAATATGCAGGCCATCAAAGCCTTCGACCTGACGGGGCGGTTCACCGCGCGGGAGGGGGAGGAACAGGCCCGCTGGCGGGAGGCCAGCCTGGACTTCAACCGCTTTTCCATCCTGACCTCCTCTCTGATGTCCCTGATGGGGCAGGCGGTCTCCTATACCTGTCTGGCCTGGGGCGTTTACCGGCTGTGGACAGGATACATCGACCTTGCCCTGATGGTCATGTTCCTGCAGCTCGCCGGGCAGCTCTCCGCCGGGTTTTCCGCCCTGGTGGGGCTGGTGCCCGGCGCCATCTCCGCGACCGTGGCCGCCCGGCGCATCTTGGCTGTGCTGGACCTCCCCCGTGAACCGGAGGTCGCCCCTACGCTGGCGCGGCGGGTGGAGCGAATGGCCGCCGCGGGACGGGGAAAGGGGCTTACGCTGCGGCTGGACCGGGTGAGCTTCCGCTATGCGCCGGACCGTCCGGTGCTGGAGGAGGTCTCCCTCCTGGCGCGTCCGGGGGAGCTGGTGGCCCTGGCCGGCGCCTCCGGCGAGGGTAAGACCACCCTGCTGCGGGTGTTGCTGGGCCTGATCCGACCCCAGGGCGGGACGGCGATCCTCCAGGCGCCGGGGGAGGAGGACCTGCCTGTGTCGGCCTGTACCCGTCCCCTCTTTGCCTATGTGCCCCAGGAAAAGGCCGCCTTTTCCGGCACCATCGCCGAGAGCCTGCGCCTGCTGCGGCCGGATGCCGACGACCAGATGCTGGAGGAGGCCCTCAGGACCGCCTGCGCCTACGAATTCGTCAGCCGGCTTCCTCAGGGGATACACACCCCTTTGGGGGAACAGGGGGCGGGGCTCTCCGAGGGGCAGAACCAACGCCTCTCCATCGCCCGCGCGCTGCTGCGGGACGCTCCGGTCCTGCTGCTGGATGAGGCCACCTCGGCGCTGGATGCGGAGACCGAGGCCCGGGTGCTCCGGAACCTGCTCACAGGGCAGGGGGGACGCACCTGCATTGTCACCAGCCACCGGCCCACGGTCTTTGCCATGGCCGACCGGGTCTACCAGATCCGGGAGGGCAGGGTGGAGGAGGGTCCGTGCTAGGGCGTGTTTCCATAGTTCAAACAGGCCCCAGGCATCTCAAAAAAGGAGGATCCCGGCATGCAAAACGTCTCCAAGTCAAGGATCGGATGTTACCCCGTGCTGACCCTGCTGTGGCTGGGCGTTATCTGGGGGCACTCCCTCCAGCCCGCCGCCGTCTCCTCACAGGAGAGCGGTGCGGTGCTCTCGGGCCTGTCGGCGCTGCTGGAGGCGCTGTGCCTTCCCCCCTTTCTCACCGAGACGCTGGTACGCAAGGGCGCCCATATGGCGGAGTATCTGGTGCTCGCGGCGCTGCTCACTGGGAGCCTGCGAAACCGGGACCGGACCGGGCGGGGCCTGTGTGCCGGGGTACTCTCCGCGTCGCTCTTCTGCGCCCTGATCGATGAGACCATCCAGCTCTTTGTGGAAGGGAGGGCGGGAAAGGTGTCCGACATCTGGGTGGACCTGGGGGGTGCGGCGCTGGGCTTGCTGCTGGCACTGGCGGCGGGGGTGCTGTGGAGGAAGAAAAGGTACGCCGCATAAAAAAGACAATGTTCCGCGCCGCTCCGGCCCTCCAGGGCCTGGGCGGCGCGGCTGCATAGAGGGAGAAATTTTCCTGTTGACATACATTTGTTCGAGAACTATAATACTAGTACAAATGTTTCATAACGGGAGGAAAAAGAACTGTGGAGCTGCTGGACAAGCTGACCATTCTGACCGATGCGGCCAAATACGATGCGGCCTGTACCTCCAGCGGTCTGGACCGGGCGGGGCGGTCGGGAAAACTGGGCTCTACGGTGTTGGGGGGATGCTGCCATTCCTTCTCCGCCGACGGGCGGTGTGTGACGCTGCTGAAGGTGCTGATGACCAACGCGTGCTGTTACGACTGTCAGTACTGCGTGAACCGCCGCTCCAACGACGTGCCACGCACGGCCTTTACGCCCCGGGAGCTGGCCGAGCTCACCATCGGCTTCTACCGGCGCAATTATATCGAGGGGCTTTTCCTCTCCTCTGCTGTACTGAGAGACCCGGACTACACCACAGAGCGGATGATCGAGACCCTGCGCCTCATCCGGGAGGAGTACGGCTTTGCCGGATACATCCACGCAAAGGCCATCCCCGGCGCGGATCCGCTGCTCACCTATCGGCTGGGACTGCTGGCGGACCGGATGAGCGTGAACATCGAGCTGCCCTCCGAGGCATCCCTGAAAGCGTTGGCCCCGGACAAGACCAGGGCCTCCATCCTGACCCCCATGGCCCAGATTCGGGAGGGCATTCTGGAGTCCGGGCAGGCCCTCAGGCTGTACCGGGGCGCTCCCCGGTTCGCTCCGGCCGGACAGTCCACCCAGATGATCATCGGCGCCACGCCGGAGTCTGATCTCCATATCCTCCGCCTTACCGAGGGGCTCTATCAGAAGTATCAGCTCAAGCGGGTCTTTTATTCGGCCTATCTGCCCGTGTCCGACAGCAAGCTCCTGCCCGCCCCGCAGGGCTTCCAGCCGCCCCTTCTCCGGGAGCACCGGCTGTATCAGGCCGACTGGTTGCTGCGGTTTTATCACTTTGAAGCGACGGAACTGCTGGATGAGGCCCACCCGGATCTCGACCCCCGCCTGGACCCCAAATGCTGCTGGGCGCTGCGGCATCTGGAGGAATTTCCGGTAGAGGTAAACCGGGCGGACTATGAGCGGCTGCTACGGGTCCCCGGCATAGGGGTGCGTTCGGCGCGGCGGATCCTCACCGCCCGGCGGGTGGGTCCCCTCACCTTTGAGGGGCTCAAAAAGCTGGGCGTGGTGCTCAAGCGGGCGCAGTACTTCCTCACCTGCTCCGGGCGGATGCTCCCGGGGCTGAGCCGCGTGAAGCCGGACAGTGTGCTGCGGCAGATGGTGGCGCTGGAACGGCCGCTGCTGGCCGGAGACGTTCCGGAGCAGCTCTCACTCTTTGCGCAAAATGCCGGATAAGGAGGCCCTTATGGACCACGGAACGCCCTTTGCCTATCTCTATGACGGCTCTTATGCGGGTTTCCTCACCTGTATCTATGAGAGCTACGTCCGAAAAGAACTGCCTGTGAGCTTCTCCACACCGGAGGATCCCCGCATCTCCCTCTATCCCGAACGGGCGGTGGAGACCGAGGAAGCCCATGCCGGGCGGGTGTACCGCTCTCTCAGCCAGAGGATCTCGCTGGACGCACAGCGCATGGTGACCCGCGGCTTCCTCACCTGTATGCCCGAAAAGGAGGAGCGGATCTATGCGTTTGTCCGGCTGGGGTACCGGATCGGCCCCGCTGTGGTGCGGGACCTGACGGACCCGCGGGTGGCGCCGCTGGTGACTGCTCTGACCCATCTGAAGGGCGAGGCCCACCAGCTACAGGGCTTCCTCCGTTTCTCCGAACAGGGCGGCGTGCTGACGGCGGAGATTGAGCCTAAAAACCGGGTCCTCCCCCTGCTGCGGCCCCACTTCTGCGCCCGGTACTCCGGAGAGCGGTTCGTCATCTACGACCGCACACACCGGGAGGCGCTGTTTTACCAGCCAGGGCGGTGGGCCATTGTACCGCTGGAGGCGTTTTGTGCCGGCGTGCCGGGGGAGACGGAGCTGGATTACCGCAGGCTATGGCGGCGGTTCTACGATACCATCTCCATCGAGGGACGCTATCATCCCAAGTGCCGTATGACCCATATGCCCAAACGCTACTGGAACACCATGACCGAGTTCCAGACTGAGCCGGGGCTGAGAGAGCGATAACGATTTTACCTATTTTTAATCTTTCCTTTATGGTGGTTTCAGAGAAGGATGGTAGGATAGGACCAACACAAAGGAGGGAACTTACGATGATCACGCTGCTTACGTTGAGTATTCTGTGTGTGGTGGGGGTGGCGCTCGTCAGCGTGGCGCTGCTGCTGATCGGGCTGCCGTTTGCCATTCTCTTCGGCCTGCTGCCCTGGTTTTTGAATCTGGCCGCCGTGGTGCTGCTGGTCAAGGGGCTCCTGGACCGGCCCTTCCGGTGGGAGAACCTCATTCCGGCGGGGGCGGCCCTGCTGTGCGCCGGCCTTCTCAAATGGCTCTTCTAAAACCTTATGATTTTCTTATCTTTTCTCAGGAGGCGTTGACTTGCCTGCGCCCCGGTGGATATAATATCCGGGAAGAGGTGAGAGATATGGAGGCCAATATCCTGGTGGTGGACGACGAGCCGGAGATCGCGGACCTGGTAGGGGTCTATCTCAAAAGCGAGGGATTCACCGTCTTTACCTGCGGCACAGCCGCGGAGGCGCTGGCCTGCGTCCGGGCGCAGAGCCTGGATCTGGCTGTGCTGGATGTGATGCTCCCGGACATGTCCGGCTTTGTCCTCTGTGGGGAGATCCGCAAGGAGTACCATTTTCCTGTGATCATGCTCACGGCCAAAGGATCGGATATGGACAAGATCACCGGGCTCACCATCGGGGCCGACGACTATATCACCAAGCCCTTCAATCCGCTGGAGCTGGTGGCGCGGGTCAAGGCGCAGCTTCGGAGATACACCCGCTATAATGGGACGGAGAAACCGCCCACAGGGGATGTGATCGACTTTAACGGTCTGGTCATCAACCGCAGCACCCATGAGTGTACGCTCTATGACCAGGAGCTGAATCTTACCCCCATCGAGTTTGATATCCTGTGGATGCTCTGCGAAAACCGGGGGCAGGTCATCTCCGCCGAGCGTCTCTTCGAGACGGTGTGGGGCGAGAAGTATCTGGACCGGAACAATACTGTAATGGTGCATATCCGCCGCCTGAGGGAAAAAATGGGGGAGCCCTCCCGGGACCCCCGCTTTATCAAAACAGTGTGGGGCGTGGGCTACAAGATCGATTAGGGCCTGCCCCGATATTGGAAAGCGGTCCCAGGAGTGCCGTTTCCGCTGAATAAAGGAGCTGTCTGGCGGGCCTAAAAATTTGGCCTCCCCGGCGACGGAAAAATTTTAAAAAATCAGATATTTCTTGTTGACAACCGTGGACAAATCGGGTATACTAACTCTTGCCCTGTTCGTCGGGGCCTATTTGGCGGCATAGCTCAGTTGGCTAGAGCATGCGGTTCATACCCGCAGTGTCCCCGGTTCAAATCCAGGTGCCGCTACCATGCAGCACTAGCTGCACCGCACCCCATGGCGCGTTGGTCAAGCGGCTAAGACACCGCCCTTTCACGGCGGTAACATGGGTTCGATTCCCATACGCGTCACCAACACGTTCCCCATATGGAGGCATAGCTCAGCTGGTAGAGCGCTCGCCTCACACGCGAGAGGTCACAGATTCGAGTTCTGTTGTCTCCACCAGAAAACACCGTCAAAACCGCTGGTTTTGACGGTGTTTTCTTTTTTGTCCAACTTTTTGGGCGGCTTTCTTAAAATTTCTAACTGATTTCTAACAGGCGGGATTTTTCTGTCAGTAACGTGGCAGTAACCCTTACTTTAAAGCTGCATCAATGGAATCCGCCATATCCCGCTTTGCTGAGTAGAGAAAGTGCGAATAGATGTTGGCGGTGGTGGAGATGTCACTGTGGCCCAGCCATCCCTGAATATCCTGGATGTCCCGTCCAGCGCTATGGAGCAGTGTGGCTACGCTGTGACGCAGCCCGTGGAAGAGAATGTAAGGCAGGCCGCAGACTTCGGGCCAATCCCCGCAGCGCGACGTTCTGAAATGCCGGGAATATTGAAATCACGTTGCGGAACACCGCCTTATATTGCTCCAAGGTCGTAACGCGGATGGAATACCTCTCCACCTCGTTCAGCCACTGCTCCATAAAGGGCAGGAAGGGCTGATCTGTCCCGGTCAAGTGGTGGTCCTGGATCTTCTCCGGCTTGTCCATCTCCTGCTTCAAAAAGGCTTCCGCTCTGCGCTTATTGTCCTTTTTCTCCTTCATGCCAAGATAGGACGGCACAATATTTATTCTTTTTGATTTGCAGGCTTCCTGTCATAAAAACTCTTTTCCAACAGGATAGAGTACCCGCTGTTACAAACCCATTATATCACATCCGGCGTTCGGATGCGATATAATGGCACTTGATTTCTAGGGCTACTCAGTTATTTTTCAAAAACCTTAGAACCTCCGCTTTGTGGATACAGATTCTTCTGCCGATTCTAACACTTCTGATCTGTCCGGAATGTATCAGCTCATAGGCCGTATTCCTGCCGACGGAGAGTATTGGCATCAGTTCTCTCACCGACAGCGTCAGGGGAAGGTCATCATAGGAGGTAGGACGTCTATCCATCCCCATCGCCTCCCTTCTTCTTCAGCGAAGCGAGGTAGATATGGGTCACATCATCCCGGCCATGTCCCAGCAGCTTAGCAACCTCTTTCCTGGCCTGATAGGGGCTCCTCCCCTTTTGGATGCGTTCCTGATACCACTCCGCTCCGACGCCCGGGTGTGCCACAGCCCGTGAAAGGTCATAGGCCGGTCGGAGTCCGGGTCCTGGGCCAATGGCCGGTTGTCTGCCAGGAATCGCTGAAAGTCCTTGATCGCCTCGTGGGTCAAACGGTTGTCGGGAACGAACAGCTTATGCCCGCGGGCTGTATTACGCAAATGGAATCTGAGCCGGTCCAGAAGAGCGGTACCGCTCCGCCAGAAAGCGGCAAAAGCGTTTCACCGCCTCATATATCGCTCCCTGGGCTTGAAGCTGCCCTGCCGGTTGTGGCGGTGGAGTTTGTCCAGATGGAGCAAAAGGTTTTCATATTGTTTTAACATTGAAGTACATCTTTTCTAAAAAATATATTCTACCTCTATTTACTTCCAGGTCAAACCGGTCCGGCGGCACCCACAAGGGGTACGCCACGGCTCTAAGCGGCAAAGCCGCCAAGAGCCGTGCAGAGGGCATACTACGCCCCTGGTCCTCTCCATTCCTCCCTAACTTACTCCGCCCTGAAATACAAGCCCATTTTACCCCTTTACACCTGGCTTTTATAGTTGAAGTTTCTTCACCTAAGTCAAGTTTGTTATAAAATAGCGGCGATAGATTTTCTATCGCCGCCTTGCCTTGCTAGGGAAACCCCTCTTTTTCATTTTTTCAATCCACTCTAACTGCTGTATCTGTCAGAGACCAATTTAGTATATCACGTAATTTTTTTTTTTGCAAATACCATTTTATATTCAATGAAAAAGATGTGTTAAAACATTGACAAAAACGAGGCCCTATGGTAAAGTTTTGCCATCAAGGCAATCTCCAATTATCTAAAATTTGCTTCCGAGGCAAAAGATTGTCCAGTTTATTGGACAGCAGGTGTTGTATTTTATCTCTAAAATCACGTATTTGGAAGTGGGACCAATGGAAAGCTACCTGGCACACATTCAGAGGGATCCATCTGACAAAATAATCGCCGTCCAATCGGTCAGTAAACACTGCCATAATACCGCAAGATATGCGGCAGCGGCGCTGGAGCCCGTTGGCCTCTCCGCCGCTGGGGAGGCGGTGGGGCTGCTGCATGATCTCGGAAAATACTCAGAGCAGTTCCAGGACTACATAAAGGATGGAGCTGGCACACGCGGCTCGGTGAATCACACCTTCGCTGGAGTACGTCTTCTTCTGGAGCGATATCACCATGAGCCGCCAGAGGATCTGGCAGACATCGCCGCTGAACTGTTGGCCTTAGCCGTCGGCGGGCATCATGGCGGTCTGTTTGATTGTGTGGATGACCAACAAAAAAACGGTTTTCGGCACCGACTGACTAAGAAAGAGATCGGCTATGAAGAGGCAAGGGATAACTTTTTCCGTTTCTGCATCAACCAAGAGGAGCTTGACCAGCAGTTTCAAGCTGCCCTAAACGAGTTGACGCCAGTTCTGGAACACATCTGCGCTATGACTGGTGAGGAAGTCAGCGATGAGCGTTATGACCAGGAAACAGCGTTTTACTCCGGGCTCCTCGCCCGCCTGCTGCTCTCCGCAGTGATTGAGGGAGACCGACGGGATACGGCAATCTCCATGAATGGTGCCGCGTTCCCTCCTGCCCGAAGCGGCGAGGAGCTGGAACAGATGTGGTTCACTCTTTTGACAAGGACGGAAGAAAAGCTAAATGCGTTCTCCTCAAAAACTCCCATTGACCAGGCCCGGCGCATGATCTCGAACCAATGCGGACAGGCGGCGGAACAGGCCGGCGGCGTATTCCGCCTCAGTGTGCCGACCGGCGGTGGCAAGACCTTGTCCGGTCTCCGGTTTGCTCTCGCTCACGCCCGCAAATATCGAAAGCAGCGTATCATCTTCACCTCTCCCCTGCTCAGCATCTTGGATCAGAACGCAAAGGAGATTAGAAAATATATTCAGGACGACAGCCTGATTTTGGAGCATCACTCCAATCTGGTTCGCACAGAGGAAAACAGTGAGCAACTGGACGAGCGAGAACTTCTTACCGAGACTTGGGAGGCCCCTGTCATCATCACTACTCTGGTTCAACTGCTGAATATCCTATTCTCTGGAAAAACCACTTGTATCCGGCGGTTTCATTCTCTTTGTAACAGCGTTATCGTCATCGATGAGGTGCAGACAGTTCCCAGCAAAATGTTGTCTATGTTTTCTCTGGCGGTTAACTTTTTAGCGGAGATTTGCGGAGTTACAGTGGTTCTCTGTTCCGCTACCCAGCCCTGTACGGAGCAGATCGAGCATCCAATCCATGGTCCTATTCGTGATATTGTTCCATACGATCCCGCTCTTTGGCAGGTATTCCAGCGAACAGATATTCAAAGTGTCGGATCAATGTCCTTGGAACAGATCGCTGATTTTGCCGTAAAAAAGCTGGAGCATGTCGATAGTTTGCTGATTGTCTGCAACAAGAAGAATCAATCAGAACATCTGTATAGTCTCCTGAAGGACAAGAGCTTCGCTCTGTTTTCCCTTTCTGCCGCTATGTGCGTGACCCATCGGAGGGACACGCTGAACAAGCTGAAAAGCGCTCTGGGGCAGAGTAGTCAAAAAACAGTCTGTGTCTCTACCCAGGTCATTGAGGCCGGGGTGGACATCTCCTTCGGTTGTGTGATCCGCCTGTCCGCCGGGATGGACAGCGTGGTCCAGGCAGCGGGCCGCTGCAACCGCAGCGGCGAGGCCGGGCCCGGTGTCCTGGCTCCGGTCTATCTGGTAGAGTGCCAGCAGGAGAACCTCTCCCATTTGCCAGACATCCAGCTGGGCAAAGACGCCACCCAAGAACTCATCGCGGAATTTGCAGCTCGCCCGGAACAGTTTCAGCACCGTTTGGATTCTGATGCTTCCATCGAATACTATTACCGGGCGCTGTATCGCCGGGAACCGGCGGGGCACCATGACTACTGTGTAAAAGACCGCCCCTCACTGTTTTCCCTTCTGTCGCTGAACGGCCAATACGCTCAGGAGCACCCTTATTATTTCAATCAGGCATTCCGGCTGGCCGGAACCCTTTTTGAAGTTTTTGAGGAGAACACCACGGACGTGGTAGTCCCCTACAAAGAAAGCGAAGCGCTCATTGCCGGTTTATGCAGTGAAAAAGCCCAACGGGACCCGTTTTATCTGCGCTCTCTTTTGGAGGCGGCAAAGCCCTATACCGTCTCACTGTACCAATATCAAATTGACCGTCTGAACGAGGAGCACAGCCTGATTCCCCTCCAGGGCGGTGCGCTGGGACTCAGCGGACATTACAGTGCGGAGACCGGCTTTTCTATGGGTGAATCAAATCTTGAATTCTTGTGGAGGTGATACGATGCGGCACCCAAATATTGTGGAGTTTCAGGTCACAGGGGATTACGGCCTCTTCTCCGACCCGATCATGCGGGTGGGCGGGGAGAAATGCAGCTATCAGGTGCCTACCTATGAAGCATTGAAAGGCATTTTGTCCTCTGTGTACTGGAAACCAACACTGATCTGGTACATTGACGCGGTCCGGGTCATGAACCAGATTCAAACCGAGGTAAAGGGTATCCGGCCCATCCACTACCAGGACGGCAAAAACGACCTGTCCTACTACACCTATTTGAAAAACTGCCGTTATCAGATACGGGCCCATTTTGAGTGGAACGAGAACCGCCCGGAGCTTGCTCAGGACCGCAGTGAGAACAAGCACCACAATATCGCCAAACGGATGATCGAAAAAGGCGGCCGTCGGGATATCTTCCTGGGGGCCAGGGAGTGCCAGGGATATGTGGAGCCCTGTGTATTTGGAGAAGAGCCAAGCGCCTATGACAAGCTGCCGGAGTTGAGTTTCGGTCTGATGTATCACGGTATCACCTATGCTGACGAGGCCTACTCCACCGAGACCCAGGGAAAAATGACTGCACGGTTTTGGTATCCGGTGATGAAGCAGGGAGTTATCACCTTCCCCCGTCCGGAGGACTGTCCGCTCACCAAGCCTCTGCGCAAGATGGAAATGAAGCCCTTTGGGATTGATATGGAAAACTTCTCCGGTCTGCGGGAATTTGGGGAGGTGGAGTGATGGGGCTTTTGCAAAAGGCCTGTGAGACCTACGATGCGATGGCCGGCCGGGTTGGAATCATGTATGAGAAAGAAAAGGAGCCGCTGGCACCAATCTCCCACATGATGGCGCGGCCGCAAATCAAAATCACTTTGGATCAGAACGGAAACTTTATCACCGCTCAGGCGTTAGAGAAGGACGTCCCCAAAATTATCATTCCCGCAACGGAAGAATCAGCAGGACGAACGGTCAAGGCTGCTGAACTTCCCCACCCCTTATGCGATTACCTGCGGTATCTGCTGCCCCAAAACCAAGTGGAGTACAGCCACTATGTGTCACAGCTGTCCGCATGGGTCAATTCACCCTTTTCCCATCCAAAACTGCACGCCATCTTAAATTATGTGCAGGATAGAACCATTTTGGCAGATTTGAGTCAGGCGGGTATTACTGCCGAAGAGAAAGCGATGGTCTGCTGGGAGGTCAACGGCTTAGGGGAAAAACTCAACGGACCTTGCTGGACAGACCAGACGCTTATGAAAGCATTTATCGACTACACCGCCGCGAAACGGGCGGACACGCCGCCCGCACTGTGCATGGTTTCCGGCGAAATGGAAGCTCCCGCCGGACAGCATCCAAAAGGGATTATCCCCATCAACGGAAACGCCAAGCTGATCTCCGCCAATGACTCCAGCGGCTTCACATACCGGGGACGGTTCGACGATGCGGCGCAGGCCGCGACGGTAGGCTATACCGCATCCCAGAAGGCCCACAACGCCTTGCGGTGGCTGGTGGCCAACCAGAGCGTCTCTTTTGGCGGGCGGACCTTTGTTTGCTGGAGTCCCCAGGGCATCCAAATTCCCAAGGTGACAGGCCCCATGGGCCGCAAAGGTGGAGGAAACGTTCAGCGGGCGGCCACTCCCAGCCAGTATCAAAAGCAACTGTGGGAGGCTCTCTCCGGTTGGAAAGAGGACCTGCGCCCGCCTGCGGGCGTAGTGATCGCCGCTTTCGACGCGGCCACCACAGGCCGTCTGGCCGTCACCTACTACAACGAACTGCTGGCCTCCGATTTTCTGGACCGGCTGCACGACTGGGAGGTCTCCTGCTGTTGGGAAAACGGTCCCTATGGGATCCAATCACCCTCGTTGTTCCAAATTGTCAGCTGGGCCTTCGGGACACCCCGAAACGGAAAAGCAGAAATTGATGACCGCATCTTGAAGCAGCAGATGCAGCGGCTGGTGGCCTGCAGGGTGGACAAAGCGCCATTCCCACTGGATATTGAGCGGGCCCTGGTAGAAAAAGCCTCCCATCTCCTGCTCTATGAAGGAGAGAACCGCCAAAAACTGCTGTTCACAGCCTGCGCGGCCATTCGAAAATACCATTCAAAGGAGAAGTGGGATATGGCTTTAGACAAAAATTGTTCCGACCGGAGCTATCTGTTCGGTCGCCTGCTAGCCATCGCGGACGCAATAGAAAACAGCACCTATACCGACGAGGACCGGCGGGAGACCAACGCCATAAGAATGCAGAAAGTCTTTACGCTGCGCCCAATGGCAACATGGTCCGCCCTATGGGACAAGTTAGCGCCCTACAACAAGCGTCTGGCACAGTCCAAACCAAAACTTTACCGATATTACCAGAGTATGATTGATGATATTCTGGACAGCTTTTCTCCTTCCGACAGCACACTGAACCAGCAGTTGGATGATATCTATCTGTTGGGATATTCCCATCAGCGGGCCTACCGCAACGAAAAAACGGATCAACAAGAGACAGAGGAGGAGTCTTAAATGGGTATCTTACAGAACAAAATCGACTTTGTGGCCTTTGTATCCGCCACCATGGCAAACCCCAACGGCGACCCTCTCAACGGCAACAGCCCCCGCACCGACTACAACGGTTTAGGGGAAATGAGCGACGTGTGCATCAAGCGCAAGCTGCGCAACCGGATGCAGGATCTGGGACAGGCCGTGTTTGTCCAGTCCGCTGACCGGTGTGACGACGGATGCGGAAGTCTCAGCGACCGGGCCTCCGCCGTTCTGGGAAAAGCAAAGGAGTTCAAGGATTCAGAAGACTATGCACAAAAGGCCTGTGAAACATGGCTGGACGTGCGTTCTTTCGGCCAGGTATTTGCGTTTAAGGACACAAAAGGCATGTCCATCGGTGTGAGGGGCCCGGTCTCTGTACATCAGGGTGTCAGCGTCTCCCCCGTGCAGATAGAGGATATGCAGATCACCAAGAGTGTAAACGGTGAGAGCAACGACAAAGGCCGTTCCTCCGACACCATGGGCATGAAGCACTTTGTCCGCTTCGGTCTCTATAAGATCAAGGGCTCTATCAATGTTCAGCTTGCGGAAAAAACCGGCTTCACTGAGAAGGACGCCGATATTTTGAAGGAGTGTCTGCGCACCCTCTTCGTCAATGACGCCTCTTCCGCCCGGCCGGAGGGCTCCATGGAGGTGGTCAGACTCTACTGGTTCCACCACAACTGCAAGGATGGGCAGTATTCCTCCGCCAAGGTCCACCGTTCGGTCCAGGCTGAGTTGATTGCTTCTGACGCCATCCCCGCCTGCGCGGAGGATTACAAGATTACATTGGAGCCTTTGGCCGGACTGGAGCCGGAGATTCTGAATGGGATTTAAGGAAGAGGATTATCTCCAGCTTTCGGGTTTGCAGCACTTTGTCTTTTGCCGCCGCCAGTGGGCGCTGATCCACATTGAAGGTCAGTGGGCGGAGAATTACCGCACGGTGGACGGCCATCTCATGCACGAGCGCGTCCACGACCAGGAGTTTCGGGAGAGCCGGGGGGACTGTCTGACCGTCAGGGGGCTGGCCATCCACTCGACGGAGTTGGGTGTTTCCGGCCAGTGCGACGCGGTAGAGTTCCGCAGAGCCCCTGCCGGAATTGCTTTGCAAAATCGTGAAGGTTTGTGGCTGCCTTATCCGGTGGAGTACAAACGGGGCAAGCCCAAGAAACACAGTGCGGACGAGCTTCAGCTGTGCGCCCAGGCTATGTGCCTGGAGGAGATGCTCTGCTGTGCCGTCCCGGAGGGGGCACTCTATTACGGAGAGCCCCGCCGCCGGACGGTGGTCCCCTTTACGCCTGAACTGCGCGGGCAGGTTCAAGATAACCTGAAGGAGATGCATGAGCTGTATAAAAGGCGCCACACACCCAAGGTCAAGCCATCCAAGGCCTGTAACGCCTGCTCTTTGAAAGTCCTGTGCCTTCCAAAGCTGATGGGCCGCAAAAGAGTTGCGGACTATTTGGCCGCTGCCATGGAGGAGCTGAAATGAAACATCTGCTCAATACCCTCTACATCCTCTCAGAGGATATTTACCTGTCCCTGGACGGGGAGAATGTGGTGGCCAATCGGGACAAGCAGGTTGTCGCCCGCTATCCTCTACATACCTTGCAGAATATCATTACCTTTTCCTATGCCGGGGCGTCCCCCGCGCTGATGGGCGTCTGCGCCCAGCGTCAGATCGGCTTATCTTTCTGTACCCCCAGAGGAAAATTTCTGGCCCGGGTGTGCGGCGAGGGGAACGGAAACGTCCTGCTCCGCCGGACACAATATCGGACCGGGGATGATCCCACTCAATGCTGTCAGATCAGCCGCACTATGATCTTCGGCAAGCTGTTCAACGCCCGCTGGAGCATCGAGCGCACCCGCCGGGACCACGGTTTGCGGGTGGACGGCGAAAAACTGGTCTCCGCCTCCAAGCAAATCTACGGACTGCTGTCTCAGGTCAAGGAGGTAAGCGCTCCGGAGGAATTGCGGGGCCTGGAGGGGGTGGGGGCCTCCGCCTATTTCAGCGTTTTTGACGAGATGATCCTGGGGGATAAAGAGACGTTTTCCTTCCAGGGGCGCAGCCGTCGCCCTCCGCTGGACGCCGTCAACGCCATGCTCTCCTTCGCCTACAGCCTGCTGGCCCACGACTGCGCCTCCGCCTTGGAGAGTGTGGGGCTGGATTCCTATGTGGGATTCCTGCACCGGGACCGCCCGGGTCGGACTTCCTTGGCCCTGGACCTGATGGAGGAACTGCGTCCCTGCATGGCGGACCGCTTTGTGCTCACGCTCATCAACAACCGCCAGGTCAAGGCGGGAGACTTTCAATATATGGAGAGCGGCGCGGTGCTGCTGGCCGACGGCGGCAGGAAAACATTTCTGAAACATTGGCAGGAAAAGAAAAAAGAGACACTGACCCACCCCTATCTGGAGGAAAAGCTCCCATGGGGGATGATCCCCTATACGCAGGCACTTCTGCTGGCCCGTTATCTCCGGGGAGACTTGGACGCTTACCCACCTTTTTTGTGGAAGTGATAGTATGCTGGTTTTAATCACCTATGATGTGAACACCGAGGACGCCGCTGGCCGCAAACGTCTGCGGCAAATCGCGAAGCAGTGCGTCAACTACGGACAGCGGGTGCAGAACTCTGTCTTTGAATGTCTGCTGGATGCGGCCCAGTGCCGCATGTTACAGGCAAAGCTGTGTAAGATCATGGACCCGGAAAAGGACAGTCTTCGTTTTTATTACTTGGGAAACCGCTATGAAAACAAGATCGAGCATTTTGGAGTAAAGGCATCCTACAACCCAGAAGATGTATTGATGCTTTAGGTGCGAAACGTAAGCGCGCAGAAAATCGCCGAGGTCTCGCACCAGATTTTGCAGTATTATCTGTAAGGAGGCAACCTTATTTTTCAAAATCGGATAAGAGTTAGAAGAGGATATTTGTAAGAATTGTCTATTTTTCACGAGAACAGCTTGAATTTTTAGCTGTTTTTGCCGTCGCCCCCCACACGGGGGGCGTGGATTGAAATCGTGAGCTTATTGCCGATGCTGATGGCGACGCCGTCGCCCCCCACACGGGGGGCGTGGATTGAAATGGCGAACCGGGGCGCACGCTCCGTGCCAACCGAAGTCGCCCCCCACCCGGGGGGCGTGGATTGAAATTATGTCTACCATACGAAGATGATGAGCCCGGACGTCGCCCCCCACCCGGGGGG
>NZ_JBCOAQ010000023.1:0-56508 GCF_040226735.1 Intestinimonas sp. RTP31139st1_F5_RTP31139_211217
TTGAAAGGCCGTGCCGTTTTTTCGTCTTTTCCGTCTACTGCCCCCAGAACGACCGGACCTCGCCGGCGCGGGCCTTTGTCTGCTCGTATCCGTCCTGCCAGAGCGCCCGGATCTTGTCCACATCCCGCTCGATACGGGAAAAGCCCTGGGTATTTTGGGGCGCAAACAGGAGGACCTTCCCCTCCCGCTCCAACTGGAAGAGGTGCTCCCGGGAGGCATTATAGGTCTCCGCCCGGCGGCGCATGGTCTCGCAGAAGTGAGGATACCGCCTGTACCGCACGTCGATAAAGGGCTGGAGCTTCTCCGGCTCCCTGCGGTAGCTCCGCTCCCGGGTGAGAACCACCACCACCCGGTCGCAGCCCATCTCAAAGGCCCGCTCATAGGGAATGGCGTCCGCCGCTCCGCCGTCCAGGCAGGGCATCCCGTCCAGGTGGTAGACGGGAAACAGAAGCGGCATGGCGCAGGTGGCCTGGAGCAGCAGAAAATGCTCGTCCCGCCGGGGTACCGGCAGGTACTCCGCCTTGCCGGTGTTCAAATTGGTGACCACCGCCTCCACCTCTCCGGGAAAGGCGGCAAACGTATCATAGTCAAAGGGCACCAGCCGGTTGGGGATGTCCTCATAGGTGAATTTCAGCCCGAAATAGCAGCGGTTGGCGGGCCGCAGCAGGTTCCGCTTGCCCATGTACCGCTTGTCATTGGCGTACTTGGTCAGGATCTCCAGATTGCGTCCGAACTGGCGGGAAACGTAGCTCACCCCATAGGCGATCCCGGCGGATACGCCGATCACATAGTCCGGCAGCAGTCCCGCCTCCAAAAGTCCGTCGCAGGCACCGCTGGAAAAGATGGTGCGGAGGGCGCCGCCCTCCAGCACGATGCCGGTTTTCATGGATACCACTCCTTTGGTAAGGGATATTATACCTCTTTTCGCCTCAAATTGCAAAGGGCCAAGGGAGTCCCCCTCAGCCCTTTGCGATGTCCCGGTTGGCATAGGCGTTGAGCGCCATATCCGCCGTATGCCCGGCCAGATATTCGTAATAGGCCTGACAGCCGATCATGGCGCCATTGTCCCCGCACAGGGAGAGCGGAGGCAGGTAGAGGCGGCATCCGGCCGCGGCACAGGCCGCCTCCAGGTCCGCGCGGATGTGGGAATTGGCCGCCACGCCCCCCGCCACCGCCACCTTGCGGCGGCCGCAGCGGCGGGCGGCCTCCATGACCCTGGGGACCAGCATATCGCTGACCGCTGCGGAAAAGGAGGCGGCTAGGGACGGGAGATCCAGCGCCTCCTCCTTCTGCCGGGCGTTGTGGATGAGATTGATGGCGGCTGTCTTCAGGCCGGAAAAGGACATGTCCAGCGGAGCGTCGTGGACCTGCACCCTGGGGAAGGCGTACCTTCCGGCGTCTCCCGTCCGGGAGAGGCGGTCCATGGGGGCCCCTCCGGGGTAGCCGATGCCCAGCACCCGGGCCACCTTGTCAAAACACTCCCCCGCCGCGTCATCCCTGGTGGCGCCCAGGACCGCCATCTCGGTGTAGTCCCGCACATCCACAATGAGGGTGGTGCCGCCGGAGACGCACAGGCACACGAAAGGGGGCTCCAGCTCCGGGTGGGCGATGTAGTTGGCGGAGATATGTCCCCGAACATGGTGGACGGGGATGAGAGGCACCCCCAGCCCATAGGCCACGGACTTTGCGAAATTCACCCCTACCAGCAGCGCCCCAATGAGGCCGGGGCCATAGGTGACGGCCACCGCGTCCACATCGGCTTTCCGGAGACCCGCTTCGGCCAGCGCGGCGTCCGCCAGACCCGCGATGGCCTCCACATGCTTGCGGGAGGCGATCTCAGGCACCACGCCTCCGTAGAGGGCGTGCATGTCGGCCTGGGAGGCTATGGCGTCGGAGAGGACGGTCCGCCCGTCCCGCACCACGGCGGCCGCAGTCTCGTCACAGGAGGATTCAAAGGCCAGAATGTTCAAGGGCAGGTCCTTCTTTCTCTGGAGCGGAGGCTCCGTATCGGGTGGGATCGTCGGAGCGGCCCACCAGGTAGTCCAGCGACACATCATAGAGGTCCGCCAGGAAAATCCAACCCTCAATGCTCAGCGCCTGCTCACCGTGTTCATACCTCTGATATTGGCGAAGTGTAACACCCATCGCATCCGCAACATTACTCTGGGTCATTTTTTTCTTTTCCCGCAGTTTACGCATCCGAAACAGCATTTTATCTTCTCCCTCTTGACGTGACCTACTAAGACATATTATAATATGTCTTAGTAGGTCATATTTATAGGGGTGATACTTAAACATGTCAAGTATTCTAACAGAGCTATATGAAATCGTGGTTATCAAGTCGGAGATATCCAGTCCCGATTACCAGGCCGCCATGGCGGAGTGGCGCCGCGCCCGCGGGGGGAGCTGGCTGGACCTGGAGGATGCGGCCTATGCCCGCATGTACACCTGGGGAGAAATCTCCTTTTCCGCCGGACTGCGCATGGGCCTGGAGCTCTCTCACGACCTCTCGGGGATATGGATGAACCGATCGTAGAGCCAGGGGCTGAACTCATAGTGGTAGAGCCGCTGGTGGGCCTCCATGGCCTCCTCCCCGGTCCGGTCCCCGTACAGGAGCATGGCGTACCGCACGCCGAAAATACGCGCCACATAGCCCAACTCCCGGAACCCCAGGCGGCGGTAAAAGGCCAGCCGCCTGGCCCGGAGCCCATTCTCCTCCGGGGAGGCGTCGTCCCCCTCCGCCTCAGCCTCCACCAGAATCCCGCTGACGTGGCGGTACTGCCCCATCAGATGGGCCACCATCACGGTGCCGATGCCCTGTCCCCTGGGCTTGTCCCGGCAGACGCCCAGATAGTCCAGCAGCACGAAGCCGCCTTCCGGGTCCCTCCACAGCAGGGCATACGCCATCAGTTCCTCTCCCCGGTAGAGTCCCCAGGGCTCGTATCGCCCGGCGGACAGAAGCTTTTCCATGGCGGAGAGGGGTTTGCGTTCGGCGGGGGGAAAATCCGGCGTCAGGTGTTCCCGGTAGACAAGGTGCAGGGCGTCCAGATCCAGTCGCTTACATTCATACTGTTCCAATCCGATCAAACTCCACCGTCATTAAAATCGCGTCCTCATGGAGATCCGCGTAATAATTCTTTCTCCGGCCCACCGTCTCAAAGCCCATCTTCTCGTAGAGGGCGATGGCTGGGGCGTTGGACGCCCGCACCTCCAGGGTGAGAAACGCCAGATGGGCCTCCCCAAAGCGGAGAAAAGCGCCCAGGATCTCCTCCGCCACCCCTTGACGGCGGCTGTCCTCCGCCACGGCGATCTTTTCCAGGCAGCCCTCGTCCAGCACCACGCTCACCTCGCCGTAGCCCAGCACGGCGCCGTCCTCCCCCTCAGCCACTACCAGGGAGACGGCGTCGTTGTAGAGTTCGTCCGCAAAGGTCTGCTCCGACCAGGGCTTGGAAAAGCAGGCCCGCTCAATGGCGAGCACCTGCGGCAGATGGGAGCGGTCCATGGGCACCAGTTTTCTCTTCAAGTCAGTTTCGTCCCTTCATCCAATATGGGGGTTCCGGTGTCTCGCCGGGCCCCAGCGGGATCTTCGCATCGGGGCGCCCGGGGCCGTAAATGGCCCGGTGGGCCGCCATCAACTCCTCCATGCCGGCGGGCATCCGACCCAGGACCAGGGCCCGGAACCGAACGCCGCAGGACCCTATGTCATACACCGGCGCAAAGCCGCACCGCTCGTAAAAACCGATGCGCCGCAGCCGCAGGGCGTTTTCCGCCTCGGGGCCGCCGGGGACCGGGGCCTCCGCCTCAGTGATGATCAGGGCCCGGCCCGCATACCGCTCCCCCAGCAGCCGGAGGATGGCCGCGCCCAGCCCGCCGTTCCGCCGTCCGGCGGTAACGCCGAGGTAGTCCAGCAGCACATAGCCGGGGAACGCCTCCCGGCTCCAGAGCGTGGCATAGCCCAGCAGCGCCTGCCCCTCATAGAGGCCTAGCGGCTCATAGCAGCCCCGTTCCATCTCAGACACCATATCGGCGAGGGGTTTGCGCTCGTTCTCCGGGAACGCCTCAGAGAGCTCCCGCGCATACCAGCCTGCCAAATCAGAGATCGGCCGCAGCTCCATGGATGGTCCTCCCCTCTGCCTGTCTCACTCCTTGGCCTCCGCCCAGCTCTGTCCGGCGGCGGAGTCGGCCTTCATGGGCACGGAGAGCGCGGCCACGCCCTCCATCTCCTCGGTCAGCAGCGCCTTGACCCGCTCCACCTCGGCGTCGGGACACTCCACGATGAGCTCATCGTGGACCTGAAGGATCAGCCGGGCCGCCAGCCCCTCCCGGCGCAGGCGGTCGTCCACCCGGATCATGGCCAGCTTGATGAGGTCGGCGGCGGTGCCCTGGATGGGCATATTGAGGGCCACCCGCTCGCCGAAGGCGCGCAGATTGAAATTGGAGGACTTGAGTTCGGGCAGCCAACGGCGGCGGCCCATCAGGGTGGAGACGTAGCCGTCCTGCCTGGCCTGTTCCACCACCCGCTTCCTGTAATCCCGGACGCCGGCGTAATGGCCCAGATAGCGCTCGATATAATCCCTGGCCTCCGCCACGCTCACGTGGATGTCCTCGGAAAGGGAGAAGGCCGAAATGCCGTACACGATGCCGAAATTCACCGCCTTGGCGGCGGAACGCTGGGCGTGGGTCACCTGCTCCGGCGGGATGCCCAGCACCTGGGCGGCGGTGGCCGTGTGGATATCCTCGCCGGTGAGGAACGCCTCCTGCATGGCTTTGTCGCCGGAGATATGGGCCAGCAGCCGCAGCTCAATCTGGGAGTAGTCCGCGTCCACCAGCTTGTACCCCGCCGGCGCCACAAACATCTTCCGGAGCTCCGCCCCCAGCTCCGTGCGGACGGGGATGTTCTGGAGGTTGGGCTCCGTGGAGGAGAGGCGCCCGGTGGCGGTGACGGTGTTCTGGAAGGAGGTGTGGATGCGCCCATCGTCGGCGATGACCTTGGTCAGCCCGTCCACATAGGTGCTCTTGAGCTTGGCAAGCTGGCGGTAGTCCATGATGACGTCGATGATGGGGTGTTTTCCCCGCAGCTTTTCCAGCACCTCCACATTGGTGGAATAGCCGGTCTTGGTCTTTTTCACCGGCGGCAGGCCAAGCTGCTCGAACAGGACGCGCCCCAACTGCTGGGTGGAGTTGATGTTGAATTCCTCTCCCGCCAGCTCGTAGATGATCCTCACATCGGCCTCGATGCGCCCGTCCAGCATCTCGCCAAAGGCCGCCAGAGCCCTGCGGTCCACCAGCATCCCCGCCCGCTCCATGCGGGCCAGCACCGGGCACAGGGGGAGGTCCACCTGATAGTAGAGCTCGTGCATGCCCAGCTCCTCCAGCTTGGGGGAGAGCGCCTCATACAGGGCGGCCACCATCCCCGTCCAGGCCGACAGCGCCGCGAGGGCGGGCGCCGGGTCGGCCAGAGGTCCCCACGCCTCCGGCTCCGCCCAATCCTTCCGGGACGGCAGCTCGGTGTTGAAATAGGATATGGCTAGCTTATCCATGGCATAGCTCCCGTCGGTGGGGGCCAGGAGGTAGGCCGCCAGGGCCGTGTCGAAGACAAAGCCCTCCGCGGTGAGCCCCTCCCCCAGGAGCTGATGCATCAGATCCTTCCCGTCATGGGAGACCTTACGCACCGCGCCGCTGAAAAAGGTCTTGAGAAAATCCCGGTAGGGTCCCGCCCCCACCCGCTCGGCAAACACAGCGGACATACGCTCCCCCTGGAGCACGCATACGCCGTCCAGGGAGGGCAGCGCCTGGAGAAAGACCCGCTCGGCCCCTTTCCACTCCTCCAAAAGTCCGGCGAGGGCCGCCGGGTCGGTGATCAGCTCCGCCTGGACCTGAGGCGCCTCCGCCTTTTCGGCGTGCGCCAGCCCCTGGCTCCCTTTGAGTCCCAGCTTATCGATGAGCTTGGCGAATTCCAGGCGCAGAAACAGCTCATAGAGCACCGGCTCGTTGACCGGCCTGCGCAGCGCCTCCTCCGGGGTGAAGCGCACAGGGGCGTCGCACCGGATCGTGGCCAGCTCGTAGGACATCCGGGCCTGCTCCCGGCCTTCGCCCAGCTTTTTGAGGACGGCGGGCTTGGCCTCCACCGCTTCCAAATCGGCGTAAATGGCCTCCACGCTCTGGTATCTCTGGATGAGGTCCATGGCGGTCTTTTCCCCGACGCCCTTCACGCCGGGTATATTGTCGGAGGCATCCCCCATGAGGGCCTTGAGATCGATGATGTGGATGGGGTCAAAGCCGTACTCCGCCCGAAAGGTCTCGGGCGTCATATCCCGGGTGGCGGTCTGCCCCATGCGGGTGGTCACCAGCTTGACCCTGGCCGTCTGGGTGATCAGTTGGAGCGAGTCCTTGTCCCCGGTGACGATCACGGTCTCCCAGCCGGCGGCGGTATCCAGCTTTGAGATGGTGCCGATGAGATCGTCAGCCTCCCAGCCCTCCAACTCATAGCGGGGAATATTCATGGCGTCCAGCACCTCCTTGAGGAGGGGCACCTGGACCACCAGGTCCTCCGGCATGGGCTTACGCTGGGCCTTATAGCCCTCATAGGCCAAATGGCGGAAGGTGGGCGCCTTCAGATCGAAACAGACGCACAGGGCGTCGGGCTCCTCCTCCCCCACCAGCTTCTGGAGGATGGTGAGAAAGCCATAGACGGCGTTGGTGGGCGTGCCGTCCCGGGTAGAGAGGGGCCGGACGCCGTAAAAAGCCCGATTGAGGATGGAATTTCCGTCGATGACCATAAGTTTCATGGAGAAGCCTCCCGCCTGCGGATCAAAATAAGTTCTTACAGTATATCAGTTTTCCCCCACATGGGCAAGCTAAAACAGGCCCCGCCCGGGAGTTTGCGCCGGACGCGGCGTTTTCCCTCTCAGCTCCCCGCCCGCTCCAGGCTGCCCAGCGGCCGGTAGACCACCGCATACATGGTGAGGAAGCAGGCCAGACCCCCGATGAGCTGGGAGACGGCCTCGGCGACGAACACGCCGTCGGTCCCCATGCCCAAATAGGGAAGCAGCAGCGTAAGGGGGGCGTTGATGATGGCTTTCCGCAGCAAAGAGAAAAAAATGGCGTTTTTGGAGCGGCCCAGCGCGGTAAAGACGGACTGACCCGCGATTTGGAGCGACATGATGATGAAGAGGCTGAAATAGATGCGCAGCGCCGGGATTCCCACGTCCAAAATGGGCTGTTCGCTGGTGAACAGGCGGATCATCGCCTCCGGCGCCAGCATGATAATCGCCCAGGCCGCAGCCGAATAGAGGACCACCACGATGGAGGTGAAGCGAATCCCCTGCCGGACTCTGCGGGACTCCCCCGCGCCGTAGTTGTAGCCCAGCACGGGCTGGGACCCGTTGGAGAGCCCCTGGACCGGCATGGAGACCACCTCGCGGATGGAGTTGATGATGGTCATGGCCCCCACATAGAGGTCGCCGCCATAGGCCTGGAGCGTGGTATTACAGACCACCTGGACCAGACTGTTGGTGAGGTTTACAAAGAATCCGGCCAACCCCAGCGAGACGATCTTTCTGACCCGGCGCGCGGAAAGGGCCATGCAGTCAAATTTCAGCCGCAGGATAGCCCTCTTCCCGGTGAGGAATTTGAGCACCCACACCGCCGAGCAGCCCTGTGCGATCACAGTGGCCAGCGCCGCCCCCTGGACTCCCATATCCAGCACAAAGATGAACACGGGGTCCAGGACGATATTCACCACTGCGCCCAGCCCCACCGTCATCATACCGATCTTGGCAAAGCCCTGCGCATTGATAAAGGGGTTCATGCCCAGGCTCACCATAACGAAAAGGGTGCCGCAGAGGTAGATGGTGAGATAGGCGTCGGCATAGGGAAAGGTGGCCTCACTGGCGCCGAAGAGACAGAGCACCGGGCGCTTGAGCAGGAGAAAGACCAGGGTGGCCGCCGCACCCAGGATCAGCAGCAACGTGAAGGAATTGCCCAGAATATGCTCGGCCTCCTCATCGTCTCCCTGCCCCCGGCAGATGGAGCACAGCGGCGCGCCGCCCATGCCGCAGAGGTTGGCAAACCCCATCAGAATGGAGACGATGGGCATGGTAAGTCCCAGTCCGGTGAGCGCCAGATGCCCGGGCAGCCGTCCGAGGTACATCCGGTCCACCACGCTGTAGAGGACATTGATGAGCTGCGCCAGCGTCATAGGGGCCGCCAGCGTCAGAATATTTCTTGGAATGCTTCCCTTTGAAAAGTCGTTCTTCCGTTCCGACAAGGCACTCTTTCCCCTTCTGTTGTATCTTGCAGAAAAATAATATAAAATTGTAGCACAAATTTCCTCCCGGGGCAAGGAGGGCGGACCTTCTGTCCCTTTTCCCCACCTGTGCATTTGTGCTGGAACCAGTGAAGGGCAGCCTCGAGAAGAAGGCTGCCCGTAAAGACTGGTTTGTCCAACGGCCTATGACGCAGCCGTCACGGTTGGGTCGCTGCGATCACTATTTTGCAATCTGCACAGTAATGCGCCTGGGCCATATATCCGTTCGCCTTCAGCGGCTTGAACCCACCTAGGAGGGGAATCCCCTTTTCGGCCGTTGAAAAGGCAAGCATAGAGGGCCTTTCCCCGTCAGGAATCCACTGGACCGGCTGGCCTCCGTTTGGAATATAACCGGATCTCATTTCTTTTTGGCAATATGGACACTTCATTTTATCGGCGCCTCCCATTCAACCGCGGCAGATCCCTGCTGCGCTCCTGCTTGCAGTATTGTACCATGAAGGCAGTGATTTTTCAACGCGCGGCCAAATCGCTGTATGCCTGATCCGCGCGCAAAGGAACGAATTTCTGAAAGATTCGGCTGGACAGAGGATTTGCTATGAATTCCCTGCTTGAAAGGACCCGGGCGCTCTACCCCGCGCGCAAGGACCTGAAGGACGGCCTGCACCGTCACCCGGAGCTGAGCTGTTGTCCCAGTCCGCGCTGCCATGTCCCTCCTGGAACGGCTCGGCTTCGTAAATCCAAACCACAATTTGTCTGATTGATTTTGCCTTGCACCGCACAGACTAGCGATGAGGTGATTGGAAATGCCGAAGGACAGTCAGCCTGACAGCAAGCAGGCTCGGATGAAAAAAAGCAAAGGGCAAACGCCCATCACCCGAGAGAACCAAAACCAGAACCGGAACGCCAAGAAACAGTCGATTCCGGGCAACGACGTGTGAGGTGCACCATGCAGCGCGAATATGCGGATATGTACGCCCTGTTTCGGCACGACCACAAGGCCGAGGCCTACTTCGAGTCCCTGCCCGATTATGTGCGGGACCAGATCAGTATGCGCGTCAAGAACGTGAATACCTTTGACGATCTCCAGGGCTATGCCGACAACCTATTGCGGGGGGACGGCTGATGGCAAAGCAGGGGATGAAGCGTCCGGAGCGGACCCATACGCAGCCCCGGAACGATCTCCCGCCGGTCCCCGAGCTCCAAGGCGGGCCCAAGCGTACCAAGGAAAAAGCCAAACCCATCACAGAACCATGAGAAAGGCCCCGTCGTCCGAACAGCAGTCGGACGGCGGGGCCTTGCCGTGTGGGTCAGATCCGCTTCCACTCCACCCCGGCGGGGGTGTCCTTGATCTCCACGCCCATGGCCTTGAGCACGTCGCGGATACGGTCCGCTTCCGCCCAATTTTTGTCTTTTTTCGCCCCGGCCCGCCGGGCGATGAGCGCCTCGATCTCCTCGGCTCCCTCGACGGGGACCTTCTCTTTCTCCCGGAGCGCCGCGGCCTTCTCCAGCAGGTCCAGGCCCAGGACCTGGTCAAAGCTTCCGACCAGGGCGCGCTTGGTCTCGTCGTTCAGGTCCGCCTTCAGCACGTCATAGAGACGGGTGACGGCCAGCGAGGTGTTCAGATCGTTGCCCAGTGCCTCCTTGAAAGCCGCTTGATGCGCCTCCACCGCTGCCTCGTCCACGGTACCCTCTCCGGTCAGCGCGGCTACCCGGGCCACCAGCTTGTCATAGGCCGCTCTGGCGTTGTCCAGGTTCTCCCAGGAGAAGGTAAGACTCTTACGGTAGTGCGACTGGAGGCAGAAAAGGCGGTAGACCAGGGGATCATATCCCCTCTCCTCCAGGGTGGTGACGGTGGTGAACTCGCCCTTGGACTTGGACATTTTTCCGCCGGCGGTGTCCAGGTGGTGGACGTGGACCCAGTATCTGCACCAGGGATGCCCCAGATATGCCTCACTTTGCGCGATCTCGTTGGTATGGTGAGGGAAGGCGTTGTCGATACCGCCACAGTGGATGTCCAGGTATTCGCCCAGATACCGCATGGAGATACAGGAACATTCGATGTGCCAGCCCGGGTACCCCACGCCCCAGAGGGAGTCCCACTTGAGGGCCTGATCCTCGAACTTGGATTTGGTGAACCAGAGCACAAAATCCGTCTTGTTCCGTTTATTGTCGTCCGCGTCCACGCCCTCCCGGACGCCCACCGCCAGGTCCTCCTCGTCGTGGTCGTTAAACACATAATAGTGCTCCAGCTTGGCGGTGTCAAAATAAACATTGCCCCCCGCCTGATAGGCGTAGCCCTTTTCCAACAGCCCAGAAATGACCTTGATATAGCTCTCGATCATACCGGTGGCGGGCTGCACCACATCGGGATATTTGATATTGAGCTTCTTGCAGTCGTCAAAAAAGGCTTCGGTATAAAACCGGGCGATTTCCATGACGGACTTGTGCTCCCGCTGAGCCCCCTTGAGCATCTTGTCCTCGCCGGTGTCGGCGTCGGAGGAGAGGTGTCCCACATCGGTGATGTTCATCACGCGCTTGACCTCATAGCCGTCGTAGCGGAGAAACTTCTCCAGAATATCCTCCATAATATAGCTGCGGAGATTTCCAATATGGGCAAAATGATAGACCGTAGGGCCGCAGGTATACATGGATACCTTGCCGGGCTCATGGGGGATAAACTCCTCCTTGGTATGAGACGCGGAATTGTACAATTTCATACTGATAGCTCCTTACAAATTTTCACTTTTTGCCTGCTCATCCATCAGTTTTTCCAGCCACTCCAGCCGGGAACTGATGGCCTGAAGCTCTTTTTGTACCGGATCGGTGATATGGATCTGGTCCACATCGGCGGCGTAGTTCATCTTTTCACCCGCGATGCGCACCACCCGGGCCGGGACGCCCACGGCCGTGGCCTCTGCCGGGATCTCGCTGAGCACCACGGCGTTGGAGGCGATCCGTGCCCCGTCTCCCACCTTAAAAGGCCCCAGGACCTTGGCCCCGCAGGCGATCATGACGCCGTTTCCAATGGTGGGGTGCCGCTTCCCCTGGTCCTTTCCAGTGCCGCCCAAGGTAACGCCGTGGTAAAGGAGCACGTCGTCTCCGATCTCTGTGGTCTCTCCGATGACGATGCCCATACCGTGGTCGATGACGAAGCGGCGGCCGATCCGGGCGCCGGGATGGATCTCAATGCCGGTGATGTGTCGGGCGATCTGAGAATTAAGCCGGGCCAGAAAGAACAGCCTGTGCCGGTACAGCCAGTGGGATACCCGGTGAAAGAGGATGGCGTGTACGCCCGGATACAGCAAAAATATCTCCAGCTTGGATCGGGCCGCCGGGTCCCGGGCCTGATAGGCCGCCAGAGTCTCGGAAAGTCGTTTGAACATAGGGTCCCTCCTATTCTTGGACAAGCAAAAACGCCTCTCATGCCCAAAGGCATGAGAGGCGTCGTCACAGACAAAACGCGGTTCCACTCTCGTTTCTCACTCAAGGAGCCGATAACGGGGCCACCCGTGGGACGTTACGTCCCCGCGCTCCCGGATGCACTTCACGCAGGGCTCCCGTGGGACCGCTTTCAGCCGGTGGCGTTCCCTCTCTGCCCGGTATGACTCCCCCCGCGCTACTCTTTCCGTTCCTCGCGCCGTTTTTTCCTATGTCCTCAGTATATTATCACCTTGGCGTAATCGTGTCAAGTCTTCCGCGCCGCCCGTCCATTTGCGGAGACATTACGGGGTCTGGCTGCCCGGCTCCGTCTGGCGGGGCAGCTCGGAGAGCCAGCGCCCCTCCCCCGCGGCATCGCCGCACAGGGGGAGGTACCAGTAGGCCAGGGAGATGCCGGTCACGTCCTCCGGGTCCACCGGTTCCTCAAAGGTCCAGCAATCCAATCCGCGGGGATCTATCGTCCAGTGATCGTCTTTCAGTCCGAAGCCGCCGCCGCCCTCCCACCGTGGGAACAGGACCGTTCCATCAGACAAATAGACTGCCAGGGGACTGTACTGGAGCAGAGACTCCGCCTCCTGCTCAAAGAGAATGGAGGGTCCCAGCGGGGACAGGTAAAGCGTACGCAGCCGGACCGTGCCGATCATGTCTGAGAGCGCGACCTCCCGACTGGAGAGGATCTCGATGTCCAGAGGAATCCGCCAGTGGTCCTCCCCTATCTTCCCCCGGCCTAATCCGTCCGGATATATGCCCAGAACCAGCAGCTCCATCCCCTCCAGCCCGCCGTCCGCCGCAGTACCGAAGTAGGTCCCCCACGTTCCAAACTCCAACAGTGCCGTACCGCTCTCCGGGTCGAATCCGACGCACTTGCCGCCTATTGTGCGGGAATTCCCCTCCTGCTCCCCCTTTCCGTCCTCTTCCGGCCGTTCGACACCCCCCCACACATCCATGTCGGCTCTCAGCCTGTTCTGCCCTGTTACGTCCCGGGCCTGCGCATAGACCTTGACCATGGCCCTGTCTGCCATGGCGGAAATCACTTTGATCTCAATCCCGTTCGCGGTGCAGGCCGCCGCCTCCACAGGCTGCGCATAGGGCGCAAAGCCCCCCAGGAATTCCTCCAGGGTATCCCGCAGCGTCGGAGCCGAGGCCACCACCGTCATCACCATTGCGGCGCAGGCCGCCGCCACCAGCAGTATGGTCCTCCGAAGCGGCCTGGGCCGGCGTCCCTTTTGCTCCATGGCCGCCAGCAGCCGCTCCATCTGTTCCCGATCCGGTCCCACAGCTTCCATCTCCTTTCTGTATTCCTCTTCAAACATGCTCCTCGTCTCCTTCCAGCCCTCTCCGCAGCATTCCCCTGCCCCGGTGGAGCCGGGTGCGGATCACATCCTCACTTTTCCCCAACAGCCTGGCGATCTCCGCCACGGAGTAGCCCTCATAATAAAACAGGTGGAGTGGAATCCGATAGTTGGACGGCAGGGTCATCACCGCCTCCAGTACACTGCTCATCTCCTGCCCAGGCTGTGTCAGGCCCTGAGCCTCCTCCAGCGGACGCGCCTTCCTTCGCCAGGCAGAGCGGAACAGATCCCCCGCGCAGTTGGCCGCCACCCGCAGAAGCCAGGCCTTGGCGTGCTCATCATCCCGAAAATCCGGGGCGGCGCGCATCAGCCGGAGGAACACCTCCTGCATCACGTCCTCGGCGTCCGCTCTGTGCCCTGTTCTGGCATAGGCCAGCCGGTACACCGACGGGGCAAACCGACGTGCCAGCCGTTCCGCCTCTTCCCTGTCCATCTTCCATCCCCCCTCTTGCCCTTCTCTAATTATGACACGGATCAGCCGGCCAAAAGGTGACAAAAAAAGAGCGGATCGCCGCCCGGTAAGCACCGCCGCGCCGATCCGCTCTTTTTTCGCCTCAGTTGGGCTTGAGGATATCGCTCAGGTCCACATCCACGGCATCCTTCCACAGCCGCTCCAGATCGTAGAACTGCCGGGCCTCGTCCATAAACAGGTGGACCACAACGCTGGAGAAGTCCAGCAGCACCCAAGTGCCGCCCCGGTGGCCCTCTATGTGGTGGGGCGCCTCGCCCCGCTCCTTCATGACCTTTTCGCACTCATCCGCCAGTGCCTTCACCTGCGTGGTGGAGGTGGCGGTACAGATGACGAAATAGTCCGCCAGGGTGGTGAGGGCTCCGGTCTCCAGGACCTTGATGTCCTGTCCCTTTTTGCTGTCCAGCGTTTCCGCGAGGACCAATGCCATTTCTTTGGGCGTCATAGGCGTTCGCTCCTTATCTGAAATTTCAAATGATGGGGATCCCCTCAGGGGGCCCGCTCTCCGCCCCGGAATCAGGCGTAGGCGTGGGCTCAGGCGCCGCCGGCTCGTCGTCGGTGGGCCCCTCCAGCCCGGCGGACGGTGTCGCCGTGGGCGCCGTGGTCTCTCCGCCGCCTCCGCCGGGTGGAGCGGAGGTGGCGCCCGGGTCCGGTGTGACGCCGGGAGCCGGTGTTTCCGTGCTCTCAGGGAGCTCAGGGGTCTCGCTCACCTCCGGCGTGGGCGTCTCCTTGGGTGTGCTCTTATAAGCGGCCCAGGCCGAGTTATGCCTGGTATCCTCCAGTACGCCGGTGCTGGAGCCGATGGTCCCGTCGCTGTTGACATACATAATATCCAGATCTTTATCGTCCAGATCTTCCAGATAGGGGTTGAAATACTCGTTCACCACGGATACCAGCTCTTCGGTGTTGGGCACCACATAGGACTGGAACTGGTAGCTCTTTCCCGCAAAACTGCGGCTCCACACGCTCTTGTTGGTGCAGGGCATGGTGACAAAGTTCACATTGTCAATGCTCAGGGGCGGCTTCCCCAGTACGGCCTGCTGCCCAAACCAGAAGATATTCTGTACGGTGAGATCTGTGGTCACGTTCTCTGTGAACACACCCGCCAAATTCAGGATGGTGGAGGGCTCTGTTACCTTTGTCAGCAGCTTCTCCACAATGGCTTTGAGCAGCTTCTGCTGGGTCTCGATACGGCCGATGTCTCCGTTTACGTATCCGGTGTTGTTGTTGCCGTCCCGGAACCGGAGGACCTTCATCACGCCCTCCCCATCCAGATGCTGCATCCCCTTGGAGATATGGATATGCAGGTCCTGGGTCGGATCGTCGTAATTCATGTTGACGGGGACCTCAAAGTCCACGCCGCCAATGGCCTCCGCCATCTCGCCCACGGCCTCCCACTCCACCACTACGGAAAAGTCGGGGATAAAGCCCACCAGCTGGCTCACCTCGTCGAAGAGCGCCTGGATGCCCTCGTCTCCTCCCCCGTATACGTTATAGACGGAGTTGATGCGCTTGATGTCCCAGGAGACGTTGACCATGGTGTCACGGGGAATGTTCATGACGCTCAGCTTCTGATTGGGCACATCGTAGGCCACCAGCATCACCGTGTCGGTGTTCCCGCCGCCGCCCGTGTCCCGCCCAATGATGAGAAAGGTGAAGAAATCTTCTTTCCGCCCGCTGTCGTTGATCTCCGGCGCGTCGGAGGAGATCGGCTCCCCGCTGGCGACCGGCGGCTTGGGGCGGTTCTGCGTGGTGGGGACGTTCGGCTTGACAAACAGGAGGCGGGATGCCGCAAACGCCGTCACAATGATCGCCGCAATGACTGTGACAACGATATAGACCACCCGCAGGGCTTTCTGTCGGGACGTCAGCGGCACACGCGGCTTTTTCTGCTTCTCCGGTTTCTCGGTGCTTTTCTGGAGGCGGCTGCCGCCTTTTTTATGCTCTTTCTCTGGGTTCATCGGTTTCGTCCTTTCAGATAGTCACGTGCCTGGAGGGTATTGGTATGGACGGGCATCCCCCGTTCTTCCATATCCCCGATGGTCAGCTCGCAGCCCAGCAGAAGGGCGGCGTCCAGATCCTCATAGGCCAGCTTCCGAAGCTTTGAAAGGCCCGGGAAGTCGGCCCGGGAGGGCTCAATGTAGTCGGCCAGATACAGCACCTTAGACAGCAGGTCCATATCCGCTTTTCCGGTGGTGTGCCAGTAGATGGCCATGCAGACCGCCTCCGGCTCTCCAAAAACGTGCCGTGCGATGGCCGCGCCGGTCTTGGCGTGGAGAAGCTTGACCGCCACCCGCTCCAGCTCGTCCAGTGCGATCCCATACCGGTCACACAGCGCCAGCTGCTCGTCCAGCTCCAGATACTTAGTGCAGTCGTGGAGGATGCCCGCCCGCCGGGCCAGGCGGGCATCCGCTCCCCACCGCTCCGCCAGCCGGACCGCCTCCTCCTCACAACCCCGGATGTGGGGGATGCGCTTGGCCTTCACCATGGAGAGCGACGCACAGCGCAGATCGTCGTCAGAGAGGCGCTTCAAATCGGCGCTCACGCCATAGAGCCCCTCCCGCAGGATATAGCCGTAGACCTGGCACCACAGAAGCGCCCTGGCCTCCACCCGGTTGCGGACCAACAGCTCCCGCACCTGTGTGGAGGAGATCTCCATCACCCGGGGCAGCCGGACCAGGGCCACACGGGCCCCATACCGCTCCCGAAGCCGCCGGGCCTGCCCTTCCATCCCGCCGCTGTCTGCCTCCGTCCGGTCAAAGGCAGCGATCCCGGCCAGGGATATGATCTTTTCCGGCTCCCGCCAGGTCTGGAGAGAGAGGAACATGTCGGTGCCCAGCAAAAGCCACAGCTCGTCCTCGGGATAGCGTTCCCGGAGCTGGGCCAAGGTATCCGCCGTATAGCTCTTCCCCGTCCTGTCCATCTCGGCGGCGCTGGCCTCGGCAAGCCCGGGGCTTTTCAGCTCCAGGTTCACCCCATCGGCCACCATGGCTGCCATGGCGAGTCTGGCCTGGGGCGCCACCGCGTCAGGCGGCAAAGCCTTGTGGGGCGGCACGGCCGCGGGTATCAGCAGCAACTTGTCCAGCCCCAGCGCTTCCGCCGCGGCCCGTGCAGCCTCCATGTGTCCCAGGTGCGGCGGATCAAAGGTGCCGCCGTATACGCCGATTTTCATAGAGATTCCTCCACAGACAGATCATTGTGAGTTTATTTCACCAGGGCGATCCTGTCCTTCTTGTCCTTGTTATGGCTTTGACGATACAGCACGAATTTTGTTCCAATGACCTGGACCACCTCGCTACGGGTGGCCCTGCTCAGCGCGTCGGCGGCCTCCCGGGGGGAGAGCATAGCGTTCTCCAGCACCCGGCATTTGATGAGCTCCCGGGCCTCCAGTGCGTCGTCCGCCTGCTTGACCAGATTCTCCCCCAGGCCGTCCTTGCCGATGTGGACAATGGTATCGATGGAATTGGCCAGCCCCCGAAGCTGGGCCCGCTGCTTACTTGTTAGATCCATTTAAATAACGCTCCAATTTGATTTGAAATTCTTTCAGGGCATTCCCCCGATGGGAGATGGCGTTCTTTTCCTCTCCGGTGAGCTGGGCGAAGGTCTTCTTTTTTTCCGGGACAAAGAAAACGGGGTCGTACCCGAAGCCGTTTTCCCCCTGCGGCGCGTAGGCAAGTGTGCCCCGGCACTCTCCGCGGGCGGTGATCACGTCGCCGTTGGGCATACACAGTGTAATGACCGAGACAAACCTGCATGTCCGGTCCAGCTGTCCCCTCATGTTCTCCAGCAGAAGGCGGTAACGTCCCACATCGTCCAGTCCTTCACCGCCGTAGCGGGCGGAATAGACGCCGGGCGCTCCGTTCAGCGCGTCCACCACAAGCCCCGAGTCGTCGGCAATGGACGGGAGCCCGGTGCACTCCATGACGGCCCTGGCCTTCAGCAGGGAGTTTTCCTCAAAGGTGGTTCCCGTCTCCTCCACTTCCACGTCCGCGCCCACCTCGGACTCCAGGACCACCTCCACGCCCTGGGCGGCCAGGATGTCCCGCATTTCCACCAGCTTATGCTGGTTTTTACTGGCTAGTACCACTTTCATCCTTTACCCTCCCAGCGCCTGCCGCTGGATGGCCTGCACTTCCCGGATGCCCTTGGCGCACAGGTCCACCAGCACACGCTGCTCTTCTATGGTGAATGCCCGGCCCTCGCCGGTACCCTGGAGCTCCACCAGCTCGCCCTCTCCCGTCATCACGCAGTTGAGGTCCACTTGGGCGGAGGAATCCTCCTCATAGCAAAGGTCCAGCATGGGCTGGTCGTCCACGATACCGGCGGAGACGGCCGCTACGCAGGTCTTCAGCGGCATCTCCGGCAGAACGCCTTCGGACACCAGCTTGTGGAGGGCATAGGAGAGGGCCACAAAGCCGCCGGTCACCGAGGCGGTGCGTGTGCCGCCGTCTCCCTGGAGCACGTCGCAGTCCACCGTAATGGTCCGCGCTCCCAGCTTCCGCATATCCACCGCCGCCCGAAGGGCGCGGCCCACCAGGCGCTGGATCTCTGCCGAGCGCGGGGAGAGCTTCAGCTTGGCGATGTCCCGCTTGGAGCGCTCCCGGTTGGCCCTGGGCAGCATGGAGTACTCCGCCGTGACCCAGCCCTCCCCCTCGGGGACGTGGGGCGGCGTGCGCTCCTCCACGGAAGCCGTGCACAGCACATGGGTGCTGCCGCAGCGGATGAGGCAGGAGCCCTCTGCAAACCGATTGACGTTTGGAATGATCTCAATGGGGCGGAGCGCATCATAGGCTCTGCCGTCGATACGAGGCATGTGGTTTCCTCCCAATATAATTTTTTGTTCTCAAGTTCAGATCACAGCAAAAAAGCCGCCGCGATGATCAGTGCTCCAACCGCCAGGAGCACGGCGCCCCGCCGCCGGAGGTCGCCCACCGTCAGGCGGCGCTTGGGTCCGCCGCCCCGCCCGCTTCGGCCGGAGATCCACTTCGCTCCCGTCAGATAGACGGTGCCGGTAACCGCCACGATCACGCCCGCGGCAAACATGCGTCCCGTCCCGTTCATACAGACACCTCCGGCGCTTTTCTCATACCAGCGCCTCGGTGAAGGCCTCGGCGTCAAAGGGACGCAGGTCCTCCACACCCTCTCCCAGGCCGATATATTTCACCGGGATCTGCAGCTCGTTGGCAATCGCCACCGTGATCCCGCCTTTGGCGGTGCCGTCCAGCTTGGTGAGTACAATGCCGGTGACCCCCGCAGCCTCACGGAACTGTTTGGCCTGGATAAGGCCGTTCTGACCGGTGGTGGCATCCAGCACCAGCAGCGTTTCACGGGCACAGCCGGGAAGCTCGCGGTCGATCACCCGGGAAATCTTGTTGAGCTCATTCATCAGGTTTTGCTTGTTGTGGAGCCGTCCTGCGGTATCTACCAGGATCACGTCGGTGTTTCTCGCCTTGGCCGCGCTCACCGCGTCGAAGACCACGGCGGCTGGGTCGGCTCCCTCATGCTGCTTGACGATCTCCGCACCGGAGCGCTGTGCCCAGACGGTGAGCTGCTCCGCGGCAGCGGCCCGGAAGGTGTCCCCCGCGCAGAGGAGGACCTTCTTCCCCTCCCCCTTCAGACTGGCCCCCAGCTTGCCGATGGTGGTGGTCTTTCCTACTCCGTTGACACCGATGAAGAGGACCACGGAGGGTTTGGTGTCCAGCTTCAGGCCCTGGTCGCCCACGGCGAGCATCTCCTGAAGGACCCGGCGCAGACAGGCGCGGACGCCCTCCTCATCCTTGATCTTCTCGCCCTTGACCCGGCTTTTGAGCTCCTCCACCGCCTTGAGCGTGGTATCCATCCCCATATCGGACAGAATGAGGGTCTCCTCCAGCTCGTCATAAAAATCATCGTCAATGGCGGAAAAGCCGGAAAAAATGTTCAGCTTTTTGATCTTATCAAAAAATCCCATTTTCTGCCTTCCTTTAGTTTAATTTTTCCCCGCAATGGGGGTAGTACCGGATATTTCCCCCGTCACTTCAGGTTCAGCTCCCGCTCCACATCGCTCAGATTGATGGTCAGCAGCCGGCTGATCCCCTGTTCCTGCATGGTGACGCCGTAGAGGACGTCGGCCTCCTCCATGGTCCCGCGGCGATGGGTGATGACGATGAACTGGGTCCGGTCGCTCATGCCGCGCAGGTAGCGGGCGAAGCGGGCGACATTGGCGTCGTCCAGCGCGGCCTCAATCTCATCCATGACGCAGAAGGGGGTCGGGCGGACCTTTAAAATCGCAAAGTAGAGCGCAATGGCCACAAAGGCTTTCTCTCCGCCGGAGAGCAGGGAGAGGACTTTCAGCGCCTTACCCGGCGGCTGGACCCTGATCTCAATGCCGCAGTTGAGGATATCTTCCGGATCGTCCAGCTCCAACGTGGCCTTGCCGCCGCCGAAGAGCTCCGCAAAGGTCTCCCCGAAGGCGGTATTGATGACGCCGAATTGCTGGGAGAAGATCGTCTTCATCTCGCCCGTGATCTCGGCGATGACCTTCTCCAGCTCCCGCTTGGACTGCGCCACATCGTCCCGCTGTCCGGTGAGATAGGTGTATCGCTCGTTCACCCGCTCGAACTCCTCGATGGAGTCCAGGTTGATGTTTCCCAGGCTCGAGATGGCGCGTTTGAGCTCACCGACCCGTTTCTGTGCCTTGGCTGTGGACTCCAGCTCCAGGCGCTGGGCCCGGGCCGCCTCGTGGGAGAGCTCATAGGTCTCCCACAGCTTGTCCAGGATCTGCTTTTCCTCCAGGGCGGCGGTAACCTTCTTCTGCTCCAGCACCGAGACTTCCCGCTCCAGATTCAAAAGCGCGGCATTTTTCTCCCGGCTCTCCCGGTCCGCCCGGTTCCGCTGGGCCTCCAAAGCCAGCTTCTCTTCGCTGAGGCGGGCGACGGCCTCTTTTTTGCTCTCAGTGGCGCCCCGGATCTCCTGGAGCCGCGCCTCCTGCTCCCCGATCCGGGCGGTCAGGCTCTCGTTTTTCTCCTGGTACCCAGTGAGCAACGTCTCCCGCTGGGCCCTGTCTCCGGTGATGTCCCGGCACAGCGCCTCCAGCTCCCGGAGCGCCTGCTCGGAGGCGGACTGCTCGGCCTCCAGCGAGGCCACCTCCAGCCTGAGCTGGGCAATACGGGCATTCACCCGCTCCATCCGCGCCCGGCTCTCCTCCTGTCCGGCGGCCTTGCCCTCAGCCTCCGTCCGCAGGGCCTCCGCCGCGCCCTCCAGCGCCTCGATCCTGGCGCGGGCGTTCCGGGTATCGGCCTCGGTCTGGCGGGATCGGGCCTCGATCTGCGCCAGCTCCTCCCGAAGTCCGGCCTGCTGGGCGTCCAGCTCGGCATAGGACTTTTGATAGCCCTGAAAACGCTCCTCCAGTTTGAGGATACTGTCCTCCAGCTCACGGCGCTGGGCCTGCGCCGTCTCCATCTCATAGGCGGCTGCGGTGTGCTCCCGGCGGGCTTCCTCCAGTGTCCGGGCCGCCTCTCCGAGGCGGCCGCGGATGTCTTCGATCTGGGTGTTGAGCCGCTCCAGCTCATTGGCCCGGCTGAGGATCCCCGCGCTGCGGGAGGCGGAGCCGCCGGTCATGGAGCCGCCCGGGTTCAATACCTGCCCGTCCAGTGTGACGATGCGGAACCTATAGTGGTATTTCCGTGCCATGGCGATGGCGGCGTCCATGTCCTCCGTAACCACGACCCGCCCCAGCAGATTGGAAAAGACGCGCTGATAGCGGGGGTCGAACTTCACCAGCTCATCTCCCATGCCCACAAATCCGCGCTCCCCCCGCACGCCAGCGTCCCGAAACTCGCCGGGGCGGATGGAGGAAAGGGGGAGGAACGTGCATCGGCCCCCGTCTCTCCGCTTCAGGTAGGAGATCGCCGCTTTGCCGTCCTCCTCGCGCTCCACCACAATATTCTGCATGGCCGCCCCGAGGGCGATCTCGATGGCCACGGTATAGGCGTCCGGCACATGGACAAGCCCGGCCACCGGACCGTGGACGCCCCGAAGGCTCCCCCGCCCGGCCTCGCCCATCACCAGCTTGACCGCTTTGGAATACCCCTCATAGAGCTTTTCCATCTCTGTGAGCATATGGATACGGGCGGAGAGGGCATTTTCCTCCATCTGGAGTTTGACATGCCGCTCCTCTGCCGACTTGGCCTTTTTCTGACGGGCCTCCACCCGCAGTGCGTATCCGCTGATCACATTCAGCAGCGCGTTACGGTCCTCCCGGGCCTGTTCCAGTTCCCGCCGGACGCCGTCCCCCTCCGCATGGGTCTGGCTGATCCTCGCCTCTCCGGCGGAGAGTTCCTGCCGGACGGCCTCATCCCGATCCAGCAGCTCCTGGGCGGCGGCGGCCAGCGCGGAGAGCAACGCCTTGGCCTCCGCGGCGGAGGCGCTCTCCACCGCCGCCTTTTCCCGCAGGACCTCCCGCTCCGCCTGGAGGAGGCCTGCACTCTTGCTCTCCGTCCTGCTCTGGGCCTCGGACTCCTCCAGGCCCGCTTTCAACTCGACCATCCGCGCGGAGATCTCGTCCAGGCGCGCCCGGCGGTCCGCGATCTGCGCCGAGATAGACCCAGCCCGGCCCTCCTGGGCCTCCAGTTCCCGTTTCACCCGGTCCGCGTTTTCCAGATTGCTCTGGATCTGGGACTTGAGTACCGCGATGGCCCGCTCGCACTCGTTGGCGTCGGCCTCCCGCTGCTGCATCTGGAAGCGAAGGCCCTCCGCCTCCATATCCTTTTCCCGCATCTGCGCCGCATATCCCTCCGCGGCCGCATAGAGGGACTCCACCTCGTGCTGCGCCTCCTCCTTCTGGCGGACGGCGTTTTCAAAGTCAGATGTGATCTTGATGGTATTGGCGCGGATCTTATCCAGCTGCTCCATCCAGAGGGAGATTTCCAGGCCCCGGAGCTCGTCCCGGAGGATCAGGTACTTTTTTGCTTTCTCCGATTGAGCGCGCAGGGGCTCCACCTGGAGCTCCAGTTCGTCGATCTTGTCGTTGATGCGCACCAGATTCTCTTCGGTGCGCTCCAGCTTCCTCTCAGCGTCCTCCTTGCGGTGACGGTAGCGGGAGATGCCGGCGGCCTCCTCAAAAACCTCCCGGCGGTCGGCGCTCTTGACGGACAGGATCTCATCGATCTTACCCTGTCCAATGATGGAGTAGCCCTCCCGGCCCAGCCCCGTGTCCATAAACAGCTCGTTGACATCCTTGAGCCGGACGGCATGGCGGTTGATGTAGTATTCGCTCTCCCCCGAACGGTAATACCGCCGGGTGACCATGACCTCGCTCTCCTCCCGGTCGAAGAGATGCCCGGTATTGTCCAACACCAGAGAGACCTCTGCAAAGCCCAGCTGCTTCCGCCTGGCGGTGCCGCCGAAGATGACGTCCTCCATCTTGCCGCCCCGGAGCGCCTTGGTGGACTGCTCCCCCATCACCCAGCGGATGGCGTCGGAAATATTGGATTTTCCGCTGCCGTTTGGCCCCACGATGGCGGTGACATCGTGGTCAAAGGTCAGCACTGTTTTATCCGGAAAGGATTTGAATCCCTGGATCTCCAGCGCCTTTAAATACAAAAGCACGCACTCCCTATAAGCCCATTGTGTTAATTAAAATATTATACCAATTTTGCCGTCGCATTGCAAACCTTTCCCTGCCGATATTTGCTGTTTCAAAGAGGCGGTTTTTGTGATATGATACCCTTGATCCGCACGGTACGGAATACCGCATGGGAATTCAACGCTTGGAGGACTGAAATGAAAAGACGAATTGCACCGCTACTGCTTCTGTCTATTCTGGTTGGACTGCTCTCTGGCTGCTCGGGACAGGGCGCATCGGATATGCCCTTTACCGCAGGCGCCTGGAGCGGAGACCACTACGACAGCGCCTTTCTGGACCTGCGCTTTACCTTGCCCGAGGGGTGGGAGGCCTCGGGAGCCGACCAACTGGCCGACATGAGCGCCGCTGCCGACAAGGCCCTGGACCTCCAGAAAGGCGGAACCGGTGAACATCCGGAATCCATCTATCACTACGAGCTCTCCGCCAAGGACCCGGAGACCGGCGCAGGCGTTCTGGTCCTGGTCAACGCTTACAGTGCCAGCGCTACCGACTATACCTCCGGTCTCCAGAAGGGGGCGGAGGCCGAGGGCGCCTCCTATACCGTCGGGAGCACGGAGACCGTGACCCTGGCGGGCCGCCGCTACCTGATGGTGCCGCTGACCATGGAGGGCCAGGAGACTCCCTACCAGCGGCAGTACGTCCGCAAGGACGGCGACTATCTCATCACCGTGATGCTCTTTGCCCCCACCGACAGCGCGGAGGCCTTCACCGAGATGGAGGGCTTCTTCACCCAGCTCTCCAGGTCTTAAGGGCGCAAAACGCTCCAGCCGGCGGAACCTCCGGCGCAGCGCAAACCGGGCGCACCGCTGATGCGGTGCGCCCGGTTTTTCATTGGAAGAACTTCTGATAATAGCCCATAGCAAAGATCACCAGTACAATGAAGGGCAGGACATACGTGACATAAGCTCTCGACCACTTGGGGAATTTGAGCCCTTCCCCGGCGTCCGCCTCCGCCAGGAATTGTTTCCACCCCCAACCCCGTCGGGAGGTGCAGAAGAGCAGATAGACCAAGCTGCCCAGGGGGAGCAGATTATTGGATACGATAAAATCCTCCAGATCCTGAATATTGCCCACGGGCGTGGAGAATCCGCTCCAGACGTTGAACCCCAGCACACAGGGCAGGGACAGCAGGATCAGGGCGATCCCATTGACCACGATAGCCTTTTTCCGGCTCCAGCCCAGGTCCATGGCAAAGGCGACGATGTTCTCAAACACCGCAATGATGGTGGACAGCGCCGCAAAGGACATGAACAGAAAAAAGAGCCCGCCCCATACGCCGCCCAGCGGCATCTGGTTGAAGACGTTGGGCAGCGTGACAAAGATCAGCCCCACACCCTGACCGGGGTTGACGCCGAAGGCAAAGCAGGAGGGGAAGATGATCAGGCCCGCGACGAGGGCCACAAAGGTATCCAGCACACTGATGCTGATGGCCTCTCCGGTGAGGGACCGCTCCTTGCCGATGTAGCTGCCGAAGATGGCCAGGGCGCCGATGCCCAGGCTCAGGGTGAAGAATGCCTGGCTCATGGCGTCGTAGATCGCCGCGCCCAGAATAAATCTGCCGTCCGTGTCATATGCCAGGTCATGGAAATCGGGTACCAGGTAGAACTTGAGGCCCTCCACAGCCCCCGGCAGCGTAACGCTGCGAACCGCCAGGACCAGCATCAGGAGCAGCAGACAGACCATCATCGCCTTGGTGATGCGCTCCACGCCTTTTTGCAGCCCCAGGGAGCAGATCCCAAATCCCAGGAAGGTGACGACCAGCATCCATCCGATCATAGGCCCCGGCTGGGCCAGCATGTCGTAAAAAGCCGTCTCCACCCCCGCCGCGTCCAGGCCGCTGAACTCTCCCAGGAACATTTTGCAGACATAGGAGAACATCCAGCCGCCCACCGTGGTATAGAACATCATGAGCAGATAGTTGCCCGCCATGGCGCCATAGCGGTAGAGGTGCCACTTGGCGCCCTTGGGCTCCAGAATGTTGAAGCTCAGCGCCGCCGACTTCTGGCTGGCCCGGCCCACAGAAAACTCCATGACCATAATGGGCAGGCCCAGGATCAGCAGGAACACCAGATAGACCAGCACAAATGCCGCTCCGCCGTATTTGCCGGTGATGTAGGGAAAGCGCCATACGTTGCCCAGGCCGATGGCGCACCCGGCGGAAATGAGGATGAACCCCAGCCGGGATGAAAACTTCTCTCTCTCCAATTGTAGATCCTCCAACCTCTTTGTTTTCGGACACAGGGCCGGCTTTGCCTTTGAGAATCGGCTCGCAATAACACGCTGGCCGGCGGCGCCTTCCCCGCCCGGCTTTCACCATGGTATTGCGAACCACTTCACATCCGCTGCCGCCCCCGCCGCTTTTTCAGAGCTTCGGCGCCCTCTGTCCGGTTCTCCGCCGTCCCGCCGCGCCTCCGGGAGGGCGGCCTGTGGGGCCCTCAGCCGTCCGCCGCCGCGCCCGTCAGGTGCGCGATGGCCGCCTTCGCCGCGCTCTGCTCGGCCTCCTTTTTGCTGCGCCCCTCTCCCTTTCCGGCGGGCGTCCCGTTGAGATCCACCTCCACACGGAACACTTTGGCATGGTCCGGTCCGCTTTCGCCCGTCAGGCGATAGGACAGCACCTGACCGCTCTCCCGCTGCACCAGCTCCTGGAGCGCCGTTTTGTAGTCCCGGATGCCGCCCTCCTGCTCCCGCTCGTTGTTGGTCAGGATAAAACTTGTGATGAACTTCCGCGCCGAGCCGATGCCGCCATCCAGGTAAACCGCAGCGATCACCGCCTCCACGGCATCCGCCTGAATGGACGGCCGCTTCCGCCCGCCGCCCGCGTCCTCACCGCGGCCCAGCTTGAGATACTGCCCCAGCTCCAGCTTTCGGGCCACCTCCACCAGGCTCTCCTCACATACCAGAGCCGCCCGCGTCCGGGTGAGCTCCCCCTCCGGCATATCGGGGTGGCTCCGGAACAGGTGATCCGCCACCACCATGCCCAGTACGGAGTCGCCCAGAAACTCCAGGCGCTCGTTGCTGGCCTCGCCCTTCTGCTTGTTTTCGTTGGCATAGGAGCTGTGGGTCAGAGCGTTCTCCAACAGGGACCTGTCGTGAAACAGATATCCCAGCCTCTCTTCCAACTGCTTCATACGTTTCTCCCCTCCTTCACACGCGAAAAGAGAGGCCCCGCCTTGGCGGGGCCTTTCATGCTTGTCGATTCTCAGGCGTCCAGCTTGTTCTGGAGATAGTGCACCAAGTCGCCCACCGTGGTGATGGAGGATATCTCATCCTCTCCCATCTCAGAAACGCCGAACTCCTCCTCCAGGGCCATGGAGAGCTCCACGATATCCAGAGAATCCGCGCCCAGATCATCCTCAAAGGTGGTCTCCATCGTGATCGTGTCCGGCTCCACCCCAAACTGCTCCGAAATGAGTTCACTCAGCTTCTCAAAAATCATATTGTACTCGACTCCTTAGGCTGGATTATTTACACTCACATAATAGGGACATTTTTCCGGCCTGTCAATACTATTTTTGAAAAATGAGGCCCTCACTCCGCTGCCGCGCCCGTCCGCTCCAGGCGCATATGGTCGATATTTTCCGTAATATCCTCGATGATCCCGGAAGCGGCGAAGGACGCGGCCTGCCGGATGGCGTTCTTGATGGCGTAATCATCTGAGGAGCCGTGGGCCTTGATGACCGGTTTGGATATCCCCACCAGTGCCGTGCCGCCCACCTCGCCGGAGTCCAGCAGCTTTTTGAAGTGGGCGATGCCGTCCTTGACGCACAGGGCCCCCAGCTTGGTGACGAGGCTCTTCTTGAACATCGCCTTGAGCTCCTTGGCCAGGAAGCCGCCGGTTCCCTCCATGGTCTTGAGAAAAATATTTCCCGAGTAGCCGTCGGTCACGATCACGTCCACCTCGCCGTAGACCGCCTCCCGGGCCTCCACATTGCCCGCAAAATTGATGCGGCCCTCGTCCCCCGCCTTTTTGAGGAGCTGGTAGGCCTCCCGCTGCAGGTCAGTGCCCTTGGACGGCTCCGCGCCGATGTTCAGCAGCCCCACCCTCGGCTCCGGGCGGCCCATGACATGTTCTGCGTAATAGGAGCCCATAAAAGCGAATTGGAGCAGATATTCCGGCGTACACTCGGCGGTGGCGCCGCAGTCGATGAGGACCGCGCCTCCCTTGCCCGTGGGGACCACGGGCGCCATGGCCGCCCGGCGGATGCCCTTGACGCGCTTTACCAGGAGCGTCGCCGCGGACAGGAGGGCCCCTGTGCTGCCCGCTGAGACAAAAGCGTCCCCGCCGCCATTTTTCAGAAGGTTCAGCCCCACCGTCAGAGAGGAGTCCTTCTTCTCCTTGAAGGCGGTGGCCGGATTGTCACAAATCTCCACCACCTGGTCGGCATGGGCGATCTCCACACCTGCGGGCAGCGTATCGATGCCGTCCTCCTTGAGACAGCGGAGGATGTCCTCCCCGCGGCCCACCAGGACCACCTCCACACCGTACTCTTTTACGGCGTGCAGCGCTCCACGGACATTGCACTGGGGGGCGTTGTCTCCGCCCATGGCGTCCACGATGATCTTCATGAAATCCCTCTTTCTAAGCCAGTATGCGTCGTTTTGCTTGTCCCTATCATACTCGCTTCCGGGACTTCTGGCAAGTCCCAAGTGGACGCAAGGCGCCTCACGCCGCCTAATCCCAGAGGCACAGGACCAGCAGAACGACCTGCTCCATCGCGGCATCCTGCCTGTCAGTTGCTTGAAAAACGATTCAACCTATAAAAATGTGACAGTCGGGCGGCAAAATGCCGCCCGACTGTCGCCTATATCTCCAGCGTGCCCAGGATATCCAGTGCGCGCCGGCTCAGTTCCGCGTTTTTGTTCCGCTTGCCCTTAACCCGATGATCCAGAGGCGGAATGATACCGAAATTCACATTCATGGGCTGGAACGCCCCTACGGTCTCATTGGAGACATACAGGGCCAGGGCCCCCAGGGCGGTCTCCTGTGGGAAGTCCACAGGCCGCTGTCCCAACAGCCGGCGGGCCAGCTCCACCGCCGCCACAAAGCCGGAGGCGGTGGATTCCACATAGCCCTCCACGCCGGTGATCTGCCCGGCAAACATCACGTTTTCACGCCCCCTCAGCCGGTAATACCGGTCCAGGAGCCTGGGGGAGTCCAGATAGGTATTCCGGTGCATGACGCCGTAGCGGACAAACTCCGCATTCTTCAGCGCCGGGATCATGGAAAAGACCCGTTTCTGCTCCGGCCAGGCCAGGTGGGTCTGGAATCCCACCAAGTTATAGATAGATCCTTGGGCATTGTCCTTGCGGAGCTGCACCACGGCATACGGCGTGAGGCCTGTTCTGGGGTCCCGGAGCCCCTTGGGCTTCAGCGGGCCGTACCGCAGGGTATCCCGCCCCCTGCGGGCCATGACCTCCACCGGCATACAGCCCTCGAACACATTCTGGTCCTCAAAGCCGTGGACCTCCGCCGCCCGCGCGGTGGTGAGCGCCTCCCAAAACGCGGCGTACTCCTCCTCGCTGAGGGCGCAGTTCACATAGTCCGCCGTTCCTTTGTCATACCGCGAGGCAAACCAGGCATGCTCCATATCCAGGCTCTCAAAGGTCACCAGGGGGGCCGCTGCGTCAAAAAAGCTGAGGTAATCCGCGTGGACCAGACGCTGGATCTCTCCGGCCAGCGCGTCGGAGGTCAGCGGCCCTGAGGCCACGATGGCGTCTCCCTTCTCAGGGATGCTGGACACCTCCCCTTCCTCCACCGTGATGAGAGGGTGCGTTCTGATCCTTTCGGTGACTTCACGGCTGAAGCCCTCCCGATCCACGGCGAGCGCCCCGCCGGCCTCCACGCGGTGTTCGTCCGCGCAGGCTAGGATCAGGGACCCGCAGCGGCGCAGCTCCTCCTTGAGCAGTCCCACCGCGTTCTCCAGCTGGTCGGACCGCAGGGAGTTGGAGCACACCAGCTCTCCAAAATAGGGTGTGTGGTGGGCAGGCGTCATCCTCTGAGGCTTCATTTCGCGCAGGACCACGGGGATGCCCCGCCGGGCCAACTGCCAAGCGGCCTCGCTGCCCGCCAGGCCCGCGCCGATTACGATGACTGGTTCCATACACATAAGCCTTTCTATCGAAGACGGGCCGCCGGCTCCGGCGGCCCGTTCCGTTTTATTCCGCCTTTGCGGCGGTCCGCTTTTTTGTGGTCTTTTTTGCCGCAGCAGTCTTTTTGGAAGGCGCCTTTTTCTCTACGGTCTTCTTGACCGCTGCCTTTTTTGCCGGAGTCTTTTTGTCTGTGCTCTTCTTGGCCGCCGTCTTTTTCGCCGGCGCGGCCTCTTCAGCCGCCGCGGTCGGCTGCTTTTCCTCTCCGGCAGCCTTGCCGCTCTCGGCGGCCGGTTTCTTTTTATAGCCGCCCCGCTTATCCTCCGGTGTGAAGTTGGCGCAGTCCGGGTTGATGCAGAAGGGCTTTTTAAATCCCCTGCCCGACTTTTTGAACATGGTCCAGCCACACTCCGGGCAGTTGTCCTTCACAGGGACGTCCCAGGTCATGAAATCACAGGTGCTGCCGCCGCGGCCGCCGTTGTGCTCGCAGCCATAATAGGCATACCCCTTCTTGGAGGTCTTTTTCAGGATGCGCCCCCCGCACTTGGGACATTTTCCGGGCATCTCCACCACGATGGGCTTGGTAAACGTACATTCCGGATACCCCGGGCATGCCAGAAAGCGGCCGAACCGCCCGGACTTGATGACCATCTGCCGTCCGCACAGGTCGCACACCTCGTCGGATACCTCGTCGGGGACTTTGATGCGCTCCCCGTCCAAATCCTTCTCCGCCTGCTGCAGCTCTTTCTCAAAACCGCCGTAGAACCCGGACAGGAGGTCCTTCCATTTCTCCTTGCCTTCCTCCACCTCGTCCAACTGCTCCTCCATATGGGCGGTAAACGTGGTGTCCACAATGTCGGGAAATTTGTCCTTCATCAGGCCGGTGACCACCTCCCCCAGGGGCGTGGTGCGCAGGTACTTCCCCTCCTTCACCACATATTCCCGGTCCAGGATGGTGGAGATGGTGGGCGCATAGGTGGAGGGCCGTCCGATGCCCTTCTCCTCCAGGGCCTTGATGAGGGTAGCCTCGGTATACCTGGTGGGAGGCTGGGTAAAATGCTGTTCCGGCTTTACGCCGGTGAGGGAGAGGGGTTCCCCCTCCTTCAGATCGGGCAGAGGGGACTGCTTCACCTCGTCCTCCTCGTCCCGGCCCTCCACATAGACCGCTGTAAAGCCCGCAAACTTCAGGGAGGAGTGGGTGGCCCGGAAGGTGTAGCCCGCGGACTCCACCTCGATCCCCACGCTGTCGTAGACGGCATTGGCCATCTGACATGCCAGGAACCTGCTCCAGATGAGCTTATAGAGCCGGTACTGCTCGCTGGTCAGGTCCTTCTTGATCTCCTCGGGCGTAAGGCGGACGTCGGAAGGCCGGATGGCCTCGTGAGCGTCCTGTGCGCCGGACTTCGCCTTGAAATGGCGGGTCTCGGCGGGATAGTAATCCTTTCCGTAGCGGCTGACGATCATCTCCTTGGCGGCGGCCAGAGCCTCTTCGGAGAGACGCAGAGAGTCGGTCCTCATGTAGGTGATCAGGCCTACGGTGCCCTCCCCCTGAATGTCCACGCCCTCATAGAGCTGCTGGGCCACAGCCATGGTGCGGCGGGGCGTCATGTTGAGCTTCCGGCTGGCCTCCTGCTGGAGGGTGGAGGTGATGAAGGGAGGCGCGGGGGAGCGGTTTTTGTCCTGGCGCTTTACGCCCTTGACGGAGAAGGGGACGCCCCGCACGGCGTCCACCACCGTCTGCATCTCCTGCTCACTGTGGAGCTCCATTTTCTTTTCCCGCCCGTGGAAGGCCGCAGTGAAAGCCCCCATGTTGGGGGCGATCCGGGAAAGATCCACGTCCAGCGACCAGTACTCCTGCGGCTGGAAGGCGCGGATCTCCTCCTCCCGCTCGCATACCAGGCGGGTGGCTACGGACTGGACCCGCCCGGCGGAGAGCCCCCGGCGGATCTTTTTCCACAGGAGGGGGGAGAGCTGGTAGCCCACGATGCGGTCCAGGATGCGCCGGGCCTGCTGGGCGTCCACCAGGTCCATATCGATGTTCCGCGGAGAGGCGATAGACTCGTTCACCACCCGCTTGGTGATCTCGTTGAAGGTCACCCGATAGGTCTTGTCGTCGGGGATACGCAAAAGCTCCTTCAGGTGCCAGGAGATCGCCTCCCCCTCCCGGTCGGGGTCGGTGGCGAGGAACACTTTCTCGCTCCCCTTGGCCGCCTTCTTGAGCTCGGATATGACCTCTTCCTTGCCCTTGATGGGCTGATAGTCGGGAAGGAAGCCATGCTCCACGTCCACGCCCAGCTTGCTTTTGGGCAGATCCCGGACATGTCCCATAGATGCCTTTACCTCATAGCCCGGCCCAAGGTACTTGCCGATGGTCTTGGCCTTGGCCGGGGATTCCACAATTACTAAGTTCGTCTTCGCCACAGTATACCTCCAGTAGATCATCCTTCTATATGATCAAACGGGCGGCCACAGGCCGGTTCTACCGCCGGACGCCATAGAAACGGCCTCCGGCCGCCCGTCCTATTATTCCGTTTTGAACCGGACCAGTGCCTCAAAGCGCCTGCCGGGCCGCTCCGCCACATAGCCTTGGACCTGAAGCATGGTGAGGGCCGAAAGGACCCGCCGGGCCGGGATCTGCGTGAGCTCGATGAGATCATCGGCCAAAAGCTTTTTCTCCTCCAGCGCGGCCAGAAGCTCGATCTGGTCGTCTGTCAGGGCGCTTCTGTCAATATATGCCCGCTCCGGGGACTTGTCAACCGCTTTTTCCGCATCTTCGGTATGCTTTTCCTCCGGCTCCTCTGCCCGGGGCTCCAGACGGGCCGCGGCCTCCTCCCCGCTCAGCGGCACGGGGCGGCGGACTTTGCCGGGAAAGCGGTCCTCATATTCTCGCAGGACATCCCGAGCACAGGTGACCAGCCGGGCCCCCTGCTGGATGAGGCGGTTGGGCCCCTCACTCATGGGGGCATCCGCATTTCCGGGCACGGCAAACACATCCCGGTCCTGGTCCAACGCCTGCCGGACGGTGGTCATGGTACCGCTCCGCACGCCGCACTCCACCGCCACCACACCCAGACTTACGCCGCTGATGATGCGGTTGCGCACAGGAAAGTGCCAGCCCTCCGGCGGTGTACCGGGCGGGTACTCGCTCAAAAGGGCGCCCGCCGCGGCCACATCCTCGTAGAGGAAACGGTTCTCCCTCGGGTAGGCCACGTCAATGCCGCAGCCCAGCACCGACACCACCGGGCCGCCGCCCTTGAGCGCCCCTCTTACCGCCTCGGTGTCCAGGCCCTGAGCAATACCGGAGACCACCAGGGCCCCCTCCCGGGCCAGCTCCAGCCCCAGCCGCCCCGCCATCCGCTTCCCATACTCCGAGGGCCGGCGGCTTCCCACCACGGCCACGGCGATCTCCTCATCGAAGGCGGGCAGCCGGCCCTTCACATAGAGGACGGCGGGCGGATCGTAGATATTCTTGAGCCGGTCCGGATAGTCGGCGTCTCCCAGCGTGAGGATGCGCAGGCCGAGTCGCTCGCAGTCGGCCAGGATGCCCTCCGCCTCCGCCAGGTGTTTCTCCTGGAGCGCAGTCCGCACGGGAAGAGGGAGGTCGGACAGGAGGTCATACTCGCCGGGATCGGCAAAGTAGGCCCCTTCCGGCGTGCCGAAATGCTCCAGCAGCCGGACGGCGTGCTCGGGGCGCAGCCCCTTTCGCGTGGTCAGCCACAGCCAATATTTCAGACTCGCCATATCCTCCGTCCCCTCTCTCGTTTCAGATGGAAAGTCCGCTCCGCGCCATCTCCCACAGCACCACTGAGGCCGCCACTGCGGCGTTCAGGGATTCGCAGCGCGCCCGCATGGGAATCTTCAGGGTCTGTCCGCACAGGGCCAGCGTCTCCTCCGAAACCCCCTTGCCCTCACTGCCGATGACCACGGCGCACCGGCGCAGGTCTGCCCGGCGTACATCCTCAGTATCCGCCCGCAGCGCAGTAGCGTACAGTGGGAGCGCCGCGTCTGTCAGGCGGGCGGTCAGGGTCTCGCGCTCCATTTCCCAGACGGGAAGACGGAAACAGGCCCCCATGGTAGCCCGGACCGTTTTTGGGGAAAAGGGGTCCGCACAGCCGGGCAGCAGGATGAGCCCGTCCGCTCCGAAGGCGTCGGCTGTGCGCCAGACCGTACCCACGTTGCCCGGGTCCTGGACCCCATCCAGCACCAGATAGCGGGCGCCGGTAAGCTTGTCCGGCGCGCTCAGATCCGGAGCCCTGCACAGGAACAGCACCCCCTGGGGCGTCTCTGTGGTGGACAGGCTCTTCAGCAGCTCCGCCGGAACGGACACCTCTCGCGCTCCGGGCGGGCATGGGACGCTCCGCCCCTCTTCCGCCACCACGGCGGTGATCTCCGCCCCCCACCGCAGGGCCTCCGCCAGCAGCTTGGGCCCGTCACAGACAAACTCCCCCCGCTCCCGGCGATAAGCGCGGGAGGCATTCAGTCTGCGGATGTGGCCCACCAGAGGATTTTGGCGGCTGGTGATATGTTCCACGCTGCTCATAGATCGTGGAGGGTACTGGTGTTTTCGTTGCGGCCCAGCGTGACCACCACATCGCCGGGCGAGATCACATAGGACGCGCCGGGGGCCACTACCAGGTCGTTTTCACTCCCGCCCTTCCGAACGGCGATGATATTGACGCCATATTTGGCCCGCACGTCCAGATCCTTGATGGAATGTCCCTGCCAGGGCTTCGGGGCGGCGAGCTCCACGATGCCAAAGTCGTCGGAGAGCTCGATAAAATTGAGGATATTGGAACTGGAGAGGTTCTGCGCCAGCTTCACGCCTGTCTCGTGCTCCGGGAACACCACCCTGTCTGCGCCGATCTTTTGCAGCACCTTCTGGTGGACGTGGCTCTGGGCCTTGGCAATGACCTGTTTGACGCCGATCTCCTTGAGATTCATAGTGATGAGGGCGCTGTTGCCCACATCGTCGGCCACCGCCACAATGGCGCAGTCATAGTTTCTCACTCCAAGGGCCCGGAGGACGGCCGGGTCCCGGGCATCGCCGGTGACAGCATGGGTCACATGGTCGGCAATGGCCTGCACCCGTCCCTCGTCTCCATCGATCGCCAGCACCTCATGGCCCAGCTTGCAGAGCTCTGCGGCAACCGCAGTGCCAAAGCGCCCCAATCCGATCACAACATAAGTTTTCACAGCATACAGCTCCTTTTGACCGCAGTTCAGCCGATCATGATATCCATGGTGGGATATTTGATCTTTGCCGGATACTTGCTCCTCGCCAGAAAAGCGATGGAAAAGGACATGATACCCACGCGACCCAGGAACATCATACAGATGAGCAGCACGTGGGAGAAAAGGCTCAAAGTGGGGGTGATGCCCACCGTCACGCCCACCGTGGCCATGGCGGAGGCCGACTCGAAGGCAGCGGACAGGAATGGGACGTCGTCCACCAGAGAGATAATCATGGATCCTGCCAGGAAAATCACCGCCACGATCAGTGTGAGGGTGAGCGCGTTCATCACCCTGCGGTGGGAGATGCTCCTGCCCCGCAGGGTGACCTCTTCTCTGCCCGCCAGGCCCGCCCGCAGGGTGAGAAAAAGCACGCCCACCGTCACGGTCTTGAGTCCGCCTGCGGTGGAGCCGCTGGAGCCCCCGATGAGCATCAGGATACAGGACATCGCCAGGGAGCTGTCCCGCAGATTCCCCTGTCCGATGGTGTCAAAGCCGGCCGTACGCAGGGTGACGGCCTGGAAGGCGGCGTTGAGCACACGCTTCCAGCCGGGCATATCACCCAGCGTTGCAGGATTGTCCCACTCCGCCAGCAGGAAAAAGAGCCCGCCCCCCAGGATCAGGGCGGCGGTAAAGCTCAGTACCATCTTGCTGTACAGGGAGAGTCTTCTCAGGTCTCTTCCGCAGCGCAGAATATCCTCCCATACAAAAAAGCCCAGTCCGCCGATGGTGATGAGCGCCATGATCGTAAGCAGTACGACCGGATTTCCATTGTAAGAGGCCAGGCTGGAAAACTCCCCCTCCGTCCCCAGCAGGTCGAACCCCGCGTTGCAGAAAGCGGAAACGGCGTGAAAGATCCCGCGCCACAGGCCCTTTAAAAATCCATACCTCGGCAGGAAGCACAGCGTGAGAACGACCGCTCCGGTCCCCTCGATCAGGAAGGTACCCATTAGAGCGTGGCGCACCACACGGACCACCCCGTCCATATCGTTGAGATTCAGTGTGGAGACCATGATGAGCCGCTCGGAGAGCCCGATCCTGCGCCGGAGGGCAAAGGAGACCAGGGTAATGACCGTCATAAACCCCAGACCGCCAAGCTGGATCATCGCCAGAATGACCACCTGTCCGAACAGGGTCCAGTGCGCCCAGGTGTCCACCAGAATAAGACCGGTCACGCAGGACGCGGAAGTGGCCGTAAAAAGGCAGGTGAGCGGATCGGTGGCCTGCCCGTCCCGGCTGGCCACGGGAAGCATGAGCAGCAGTGTTCCCAGCAAAATGATCACACCGAAGGAGGAGACCACGATGCGGGCTGGGTTCAGATTCTGCATGCTCCGAAGCCGGTTGCGGATACGCCAGCGGATCTGGAAAGGCACAAAAAAGCCTCCTTAGAGACGGGCCGCATGGGCCCATTGAAATTACCGGAACGCACAACAGCATACCGGCGGATCTCTCCGACGGTATGCTGCTGCATGTCTATCTTCAGTCCAGCGGCTTCATGGTGGGGAAGAGAATTACCTCCCGGATGGTGTCGGAATTGGTCAGCAGCATGACGGCCCGGTCAATGCCGATTCCCATACCGCCCGTGGGAGTCATGCCGTACTCCAGGGCGTTAATAAAGTCCTCATCCATCATGCCAGCCTCATCGTTGCCCATGTCCCGGAGCGCCAGCTCGTGTTCAAAGCGGCCGCGCTGGTCGATGGGATCGTTCAGCTCGGAGAACGCATTTGCAAATTCGCAGTGGTTGATGAAGAGCTCAAACCGCTCGGTAAGCCTGGGGTCCTTGGGGGAGCGCTTGGTGAGCGGGGAGACCTCCACGGGGTACATGGTAATAAAGGTGGGCTGGATCAGTTTCTCCTCCACACGCTGGTCGAAGCACTCATAGAGAGCGGTCCCCCAGGTGCGCTCACACCCCTCCATATCGATGCCCACAGCCTCGGCGGCGCGGCAGGCGGTCTCATCGTCGCTGATGGCGTCGAAGTCCACGCCCACATACTGCTTTACCGCATCGATCATGGTCAGGCGCTTCCATCCAGGGGTCAGGTCTATGGTCTCGCCCAGCCACTCCACCTGATAGCTGCCCAGGATATCCTTGGCGGCGGAGGAGAGGATACCCTCCGCAATATCCATCATATCGTGGAAGTCGGCATAGGACTCATAGAGCTCAATGGTCGTGAACTCCGGATTGTGCTTGGGGTCCATACCCTCGTTGCGGAAGATGCGCCCGATCTCATAGACCCGCTCGAAGCCGCCCACGATGAGGCGCTTGAGATGGAGCTCCGTTGCGATGCGCATATACATATCGATGTCCAAGGTATTGTGATGGGTGATGAAGGGCCGGGCGGTAGCGCCGCCGGAAATGGTGTTGAGGATAGGGGTCTCCACCTCCATATAGTCCCTGGCGTCCAGATAGGCCCGGACGTGCCGGATAAACTTGGTGCGGATCTCAAAGGTCCGGCGCACATCCTCATTCATGATGAGGTCCACATACCGCTGGCGGAACCGGGTCTCCGTGTCCTTCAGCCCGTGGAACTTCTCCGGCAGGGGAATGAGGGACTTGGACAGGAGAGTGACCTTGTGGGCCTTTACGGAGATCTCGCCGCGCTTGGTCTTGAACACCTCGCCCTCAACGCCCACGATATCGCCGATATCGATCTTTTTGAACTTGGCGAAGGCCTCCTCGCCCAGCTCGTCGATGCGGACATAGAGCTGGATGCGTCCCTTGCCGTCCTGAAGATCGCAGAACACGGCTTTGCCCATCCCGCGCTTGGACATGATGCGTCCAGCGACGGAGACCTGTTTCCCTTCCATCTCCTCAAACTTTTCCTTCACGTCAGCGCTGCGGGCGGTGACGACATATTTGGTGATCTGAAAGGGGTCTTCCCCCGCGTCCTGAAGCTCTTTGAGCTTGGCGCGGCGAATGAGCCTCTGCTCGGACAGGTCCATCTCCTGCTCGGGTGCGCCGGTGTTCTTCTCTTCTGTCATTTTGGGTTCCTCCTGTTTCTCGGCTTACTAGGCCTTTTGTATATCTAGGACCTGGTAGTGGAGGACTCCGGCGGGGGCCTCCACCACTACGTCATCTCCAACGACCTTGCCCAGCAGGGCCTTGCCGAAGGGAGATTCCTCTGAAATGCGACCGTTCATGGGATCGGCCTCCTGGGAGCCCACCACCTGGTAGACCTCCTGCTCGTTGAACTCCTTGTCCAACACGGTGATCCGGCTGCCCAGACGTACAGCGTCATGGGCCGTTTCGTGCTCCTCGATCACTACATAGTTGGCCAGAATGGTCTCGATTTCCGCGATGCGGGAATAGAGCTTGCCCTGCTCGTTCTTCGCCTCGTCGTATTCGCTGTTCTCGCTCAGGTCGCCGAAGGAGCGGGCCTCCTTGATCTGATCGGCCACCTCTTTCTCACGGACCGTTTTCAGGTAAACGAGCTCGTCCTGAAGGGCCTTGAGCCGCTCAGGGCTCAGCTTGTATTCTTTCGCCATGCTTCACTGCTTCCTTTCTCTGTGCGAATCAATCCGAATCTTAGAAAGACCGGTACCCGTTTAAAATCCACGGAATATCCGCCGGGCTCCAGGTCCTTGGTAGGTTTTATTTTTATTAAGGTAAGTGTCTGCTTCTGCATTATTCTGTATTATATGTAGTTTGTTCCGGTCTGTCAAGAGTGGAAATCGGTAAAAACTGTTATCTCCGCCGGGTCTAGCCGTCCCGTCTCCCACAGGGCCGCCAGTAGAGGAAGCCCTTCACAGTCCTCCGGCAGGGTCTGTTCCCGCAGGGCAAAGGAAAAATGATCCATCCGGGGGCTGTTCCCGGACAGGTCCACGATCCTGGCACCGCCGCCGGCGGAGGGCGCAAAATGGATGGCCAGATCCGGTGCGCGCCCGGGCGCATCCTCCAGGGCCGGGACGCCGTATTCCCGCCGCAGCTCCGCCTGGAGCCCCGCCCCGCCGACAGGGGCCGCGATCAGAAGGTTTTTCACCTCCGGACACAGCTTCAGAGCCGACATGCGCATGGCCCGGGTCACGCGCTCCCCCCGCAGGACCACCGTAGCCCCCTCCGGCCGGATATGCGCCCCGGTCAGCGCGGCCAGGGCCACCGCCGGCGCCATGGCGCGGCAGAACTCCCCCGTCTCTACCGGCCCCAGGCCGGCCGACTCCAGCGTGTCCCACTGTGCGAACCCCGCCGGGACCAGCACCCGCTTCACGCCCTGCTTCCGGAGCGCCCTGGCCGCCCGGCGGAGCCGCCGGGGCCTCCACGGCTCCGGGATCTCCGCCCGCAGAATGGGCATATCCAGGACCCGTTCCGGGGAAAATTGTGTCCGCAGGGACCTCTTCCGCCCGACGGCAATCTGTCCGATCCTCATCCGATTCACCTCGGGACAGAATATGCGCCGCCCGGCAGATTATACCGCAGATATACCGTGTGCAACGCCCCATTTTACCCGCATTTTTCTTTTTCTTACCTCTCCTTCCCGATCTTTTACGCTCCGCTGATAGCGCCATCTGCCCCTTATCCCGTATCATAGCGATGCCCCTGAAAAACAAAACTGGAGGAAGAAAGAATGAAGTTACAGCGCACCTTGGCCCTCTCTCTTGCCGCGACATCCCTGGCAGGAACCCTCGCCGCCTGCTCGGCAGGCGCCGCAACGCCCGCCCCTACCGCAACGCCCGCCGCAGAGCCCTCTGTCCAGACGCTGAGCAGCCAGACGTCCCCCGCGCAAAAGGCCCCCAAGTACGTATTTCTGTTTATCGGCGACGGCATGAGCTACCCCCAGTTCCAGGCGGCCTCCGACTACCTGGGCGCCATGGCCGACACCAACAACGACGACATCCTGGACGGCAACGTGAACCTCTCCTTCATGGATTTCCCTGTGGCCGGCTCCGCCGTCACCTACGACTCCACCTCCTTCTGCCCCGACTCAGCTTCCACCGCCACCTCCATCTCCACCGGCTACAAGACCTACTCCGGCACCATCAATATGGATGAGACCGCCACTGTGGCTTACGAGACCATTGCCGAAAAGCTTCGGGAGCAGTTCGGCTGGAAGATCGGTGTGATTTCCAGCGTCAACCTGAACCACGCCACCCCTGCCGCTTTCTATGCCCATCAGGCCAGCCGCGGCAACTACTACGAAATTGGAGAGGAGCTGGTGGCCTCCGGCTTCGAGTACTTCGCCGGCGGCGGGCTGCTGAAGCCCACCGGCTCCGCCAAGGACAAGACCAGCCTCTACGATCTGGCCGCTCAGTCGGGCTATCAGGTGGTCATGACCCAGGCTGAGGCCGAGGCCGTCACCGCCGGCCCCGTTCTCATCATTGACGAGCATCTGGCCGACTCTGACGCCTTTGCCTATGAAAATGACCGCACCGAGGATATGTGGGCGCTCTCCGACTATGTGAAGAAGGGGATCGAGGTGCTGGACAATGACACCGGTTTCTTCATGATGGTGGAGGGCGGCAAGATTGACTGGGCCTGCCACGCCAACGACGCCGGCTCTACCATCGCCGACACCATCGCGCTCTCCGACGCCGTTGAGGAGGCGGTTGCCTTCGCCAAGCAGCATCCCGACGAGACCCTCATCCTGGTCACCGGCGACCACGAGACCGGCGGTCTGACCATCGGCTACGCCGGCACCGACTACGATACCTTCCTCACCAACCTCTCCAATCAGAAAATCAGTTATGCCAAGTACGACAGCAACTACGTGGCCGGCTACAAGGAGAACAACACCTCCTTTGAGGATGTGATGAAGGACGTGGAGGCTCTCTTCGGCCTGAAGCTCTCCGGCGCTGAGGACGATAAGCTGGTCCTCACCGACTACGAGGTGCAGAAGCTCAAAGACGCCTACGCCGCCACCATGGACCCCGACCGCGCCAAAGCCGATCCCGCCAACCAGGCTGAATACGTCCTGTACGGCACCTATGAGCCCCTCAGCGTCACCATTACCCATCTGCTCAACAACAAGTCCGGCATCAATTTCTCCTCTTATGCTCACACCGGCCTCCCCGTAGCCGTGTTCGCCCAGGGCGCGGGGCAGGATCTGTTCGGCGGCTCCTATGACAACACCCAGATCTACCACAAGCTGGCCGATCTCCTGGACGTGAAATAGAAGCTCCTTCCCATGCGTGCAAAGGATGCGGCCCATGCCGCATCCTTTGCACTGTTTCACTATTTGAAAAATCTGAAAGGAACACACACCCATGACGCTTCTGCGCAATACGGACCGCCTCCGTTACCACGCTCCCGTCCTGGTCTGTCTGCTTTTGGTCCTGCTCCTTGTTCTCCTCCCCACCGGCTTTGAAGATGCGGTCATCTATAAGGGGGCGGATCGGTGCGCCGCCCGGGTCCTTTCCGTGGACAACTCCTCCATCATCGACACCGGGCTGATCCGCTCCGGAGAGCAGACCTGCACGCTGGAGCTTCTGGGCGGCAGGTTTGAGGGGCGGACCGTCGAGGCTCAGAACCTCCTGAACGGCTCCCTTGAGCAGGATAAGATCTTTTCGCCCGGAGACCGCGCCCTGGTCGTCATCAGCTACCAGGGCGATGAGATCCTCCTGGTCACGATGACCGACCACTACCGCCTGGACAAAGAGGCATGGCTGGCATTGGCTTTCGCGCTTCTCCTCATTCTTTTTGCCGGGCGCACCGGCGTCAGGGCCATTTTGTCCTTTGTGCTCACCGTGCTCACGCTGTGGAAGGTGCTCGTTCCTCTCTATCTGAAGGGGCTCAGCCCCATTTGGGTGGGACTGGCCGTCACGCTCTTTCTTACTGTACTCATCATCGCCCTGGTCTACGGCTTTGACCGGCGCTGCGCTTCCGCCGTGTCGGGCGCGACGCTGGGCGTCCTGGTGACTGCGGCGCTGGGCTGCCTGTGCACCGATCTCTTTCAGATCCACGGGGCCGTCATGCCCAACTCGGAGAGCCTGCTTTACAGCGGCTACCAGGACCTGAACCTGACCCGGATCTTTATGGCCTCTATTTTCATCGGCTCATCCGGCGCGGTGATGGACCTGAGCGTGGACATCACCTCCGCCGTCAAGGAAGTGGTGGATAAAAAGCCCGACATGGGCTGGCGGGAAGCTGCGCGTTCCGGTATGAACGTGGGCCGGGCCGCCATGGGGACCATGACCACCACTCTGCTGCTGGCCTATTCCGGCGGATATGTGGCGCTGCTGATGGTTTTCATGGCCCAGGGCACTCCTGTATGGAACATTTTGAACTACAAGTATGTGGCCTCGGAGATCATCGATACCATTGTGGGCTCCTTCGGTCTGGTGACCGTGGCCCCGTTTACAGCCGTTACCAGCGGATATTTGCTCACGCGGGGAAAATCCCCTCTATAAAAAAACAGCTACCGCCGTCCCCGGGTGAGCGCGCCCACCCGGAGGACAGCGGTATTTTTATCGGCCGTGCCGTATGGTTCCGCCCTATTCCGCTCCCTCAGCCGATACTGGCGGAGATTTTACTGTGGATCACACCTCATCCGGCAATCATTTGAATGGCCGCTTGGAGCTGCGGGTCCTCCGCCGGGTCCAATGCATGGTTCTTCAGCTTCTGTTCCTGCTCCTCCGTAAGCTCCAGCTCCCGGTCCAGCGTAAGGCCCGTCCCTATGAGCGAAACGCCCTTTCCGGTAAAGTATTTGGCCGTGGAGATGTTGATCGCGCCGCCTGAGAGGAGCGGAAAGGTCTGCTGGGAAAACCCTTTTCCAAAGGTCGGCGTCCCCACAATGATCCCCCACTCCATCTCCTGGAGCTCAGCGGCAAAGAGTTCCGCCGCCGAATAGGTATCTCCATTGACCAGCACCGCCATAGGGAGGTCCACACATGCGGCGTCGGACTGGACGCTGCTCTGATGCCCGGCCTTATCCTCGCTGCGGAAGATGGTCCCCTCAGGCAGCAAATAGTCCAGCAGCGTTGTGAGCTCATCCAGGTAGCCGCCGCCGTTGTTGCGCACATCAAATACCAGCCGCTCCACGCCCTGCGCCTCCAGCTCCTCCACCGCAGCGACGGCCTCCTCCGCGCACCGGCTGTTGAAGTTCCGAATGGCCACCACGCCGGTGCCGTCGTCCAGGCGCTCATAGGATACGGGGTGCTCCTCCACTCTGGCGCGGACCACTTTGAAACGCTGTTCGATCCCATCCGCCCGTTGGATCAGCAGCTCCGCTTCGGACCCATCCGGCCCCCGCGTGTACTCTGTGGCCCGGCTGCGCGCCTCGCCCTCCATCCGGACGCCGTCTATCTCCAGAATTAGATCTCCGGCCTTCAGGCCCGCCTTGTCCGCCGGGCCGTCCTCCGTCACCGCTTCGATCAGAAGTCCCTCCGTCTCCGGGTAGGACACCGTGCAGCCCAGACCCACATAGGCGTTGCTTTTGTTCTCCTTCTGGCGGGCATATCCCTCGGCGTCCATGTAATAGGACCAGCGGTCTCCCAGTCCGGTGATGAGACTGTCCATGGCGCCGTCCACCGCCTCCCCGATGTCGTGCTCACCTACGAACTGTGTGTTGATGAGCACCATAGCCTGCGCCATGCTCATCCCCTCCTTCCCCAGCAGCAGGCAGAGGATCCCTGCCAGCAGCACTGCGGTCAGCAGGACGGTCAGCACCACCGTCAGCACCAGGGCCCGGACGGAAAAGCGTTTTTCTCTCATGGTTTTCTCGGTCCTTTCTGGAAAGACAGCGGGGACAAGGGGTCACCCCCTTGTCCCCGCCTGTATTTTCTCAACTGTATACAAATTGATCTTTCAGCGCGGGATAGTAATCCAGCGCGTCGGCCCGCTGTCCGTTGACCCGGAACTCGAAGTGGAGATGATTGCCGGTAGAGGAGCCGGTCGTCCCCACATACCCGATGACCTGATCCTGGGTCACCACATCTCCCTCTTTTACCGCACGGGAGTTCATATGGGCGTAAAGAGTGGCGATGCCATTGTCGTGCTGGATCACCACATAGTTGCCGTAGGAACTGCCGTAGGTGGAGATGGTCACCACGCCGCCCCGCGCGGCATGGATGGGGGTGTTCCTGGGCGCGCCGATGTCCGTGCCCGTGTGGTTTCCCGGTCGCCCGGTGATGGGGTGGATACGGGGACCGAAGGTGGATGTAATCCGGTAAATGCCGTGAAGGGGCCACTGCCAGCCGCTTCCGGGATCAAAGTTGATCTTTCCGGCGTCGATCAGAGCCTGGAGTTCCTTCTGCTTCTGGAGGATCTCGCTGGTGACCCGGTTGGCCTCGGCGGTAAGGGCGTCCTTCGCCTTGGCGGCCTCGTTCTCATCGGCCTTGATGTCCGCGATGAGCTGGTCGATTGTGGCCTCCTTCTCCTTCAGGTCCGCTTTCCGCGCCTCCAGATCCTCTTTCTCCGCCTGCTGGTCGGCCCTGGTGGCCTCCAGCACGGCCTGCTGGTCCTGAAGCTCCTTCCGGGTGGCGGCCAACTGGTCCATCACCGCGTTATCATACTCCATGATCTCGCCTATCATCGTGGCCCGTTCCAGCAAATCGGAGAAGTCTGATGCACCGAACAGAATGTCCCAATAATTGACGGTGCCGGACTCCTCCATGACCCGCACCCGCTCGCAGAAGAGGGCGTACTGCGCCTCCTCCTTGGCCCGGGTCTCGGCTACCTCGGTCTCCTTGTCAGCAATGAGCTGATCATACTGTGCAATGGTCTCGGTCACCTTGGCAATGGCTTGGTTCTGGGCGTTGATCTGCTGCTCCACCAGGCTTTTCTGCTCCAGCGCCTTGGATTTATCGCTCTGGATGCTCTGGAGCTGCTCGTTGAGTTTTTTGATCTGGGCATTCAAGTCGGCGGCCTGTGACTTCCCCGCGTTGATCTGCTCCTGCAGCTCCTCCTGACTGACGGCGCCCGCGGTCTGGAACACCACTGTGATCATGGGCAGGATCATCAGGAGCGCCATCAGCAGCGCCAGCAGGGCCACAACCGTCTTGTGCCAGTCGCGCCTGGGTCTTCTCTGCTTTGTGTTCTGCTTCGGATTGGACACGGGATCTTCTCCTTTCACGAGGGAGGGGTGGAACTCAAACCTGAAGGAATTTCCGAATGGCCATCAGGCTTCCGCAGGCGCCGATGGCCAGGCCGGCAGCAACAAAGGCGCCCAGCACACGGGCCGCCAGCGTTTGAAATGGAACGATGGCGATGAGCTGCAGGCCCCCCTGTTCGGAGATGGCGCTTACGATAAGGCTGTAGATGCCCCATTGCAGGAAGAACGCCAGCACCGCACCCAAAAGGCCCAGGATCATGCCCTCAAAAATAAAGGGCCAGCGGACGAACCAATTGGTCGCGCCGCACATCTTCATAATGGCGATCTCCTCCCGGCGGTGGAAGGTGGCCAACTTGATGGTGTTTGCAATGATAAAGAGGGAGATGATCAGCAGCATAGCGATCAGGATCCACGCCACCGCACCGGCCATATTGCGCAGGGTGACAAAGCCGTCTGCAATATCCAGCGAAGCCGTGACCTTTGCGATGCCGGAGATCTGCTCCACCGCCTTCACCGTCTCCCCCATCTTCTCGATCTCCACCACATGGATGCGGTAGCGGTGGCGGAGTGTGTTTTCCGGCAGGTCCTCAAAGAGGTCCTTGTTCTCGCTGTCGGCATAGCGTTCCACATACTGGTCCATGGCGGCCTGCCGGTCCACAAAGGTGGCGGAAGAGACATTGGCGAGGCGCTCCAGCTTGCCCTGGAGGGCTTTGGCCTGCTCCTCAGTGAGAGATTCGTCCACATAGGCGGTGAACTCGTTCTGGGCCTCCAGGTCCCCCAGCGTATTGTCCAGATTGACGGCCACCAGGGAAAATGAGCCCATGATGATCAGGCAGGCCACGATCATACACACAGCCGCAAAGGACATCAGGCCGTGGGTAAAGATACTGCGGAAGCCCTCCTTCAGGTGATAACCCATGTTATACTGATTCATTGTTGTAATAACCACCCATCCCGTCGCTGATGATCCTGCCGTTCTCAATGGCCACCACCCGTTTGGAAAAGCGGTTGACCAGCTCTTTCTCATGGGTGACCACCAGAACGGTGGTGCCCAGCTCGTTGATCTTTTCCAACAGCATCATGATCTCCAGGGAACGCTGGGGGTCCAGGTTTCCGGTAGGCTCGTCGGCAACGATGACCTGTGGGTTGTTCACCAGGGCCCTGGCAATGGCTACGCGCTGCTGCTCCCCGCCGGAAAGCTCGGTGGGCAGGCGGTCGCCCTTATGATCCAGGCCCACCAGTTGCAGCACATAGGACACCCGCTTCCGGATCTCCCGCGGAGAAGCACCCACCACCCGCATGACAAACGTGAGGTTCTCCTCCACCGTCTTTTTCTCGATGAGCCTGAAATCCTGGAAGATGACGCCCAGCGTGCGGCGCAGGTAAGGGATCTGTCGGACGTGAATGTTGTTGAGGTTATAGCCGTTCACCATCAGCCGCCCTTCGGTGCAGCTCACCTCGCCAGTGATGAGCTTGAGGATGGTCGACTTCCCGGACCCGGAAGGCCCCACCAGGAAGACAAACTCCCCGTCCTCAATGCGCATGGACACCCCTTTCAGGGCACGGGTGCCGTTGTCATATGTCTTTTGTACATCTATGAGTCGAATCATTGGCAATCCTCACACATTTGGACACAAACGAGCGGCGGGGCCCCCACCCGCCCTACCAGATCTGTTAGCCCGGGACACGGTAGGACGAAGGTCCGCCTCCGCCGCTGGTCATCTTGTGATTTCTTTTTCAGGACTCGATGCCCCTGGACACCAGATATTTCTTGACCATCAGCGCCACCTTAAAGGTGATGGCGTCGTCAAACTCCCGCAGGTCCAACCCGGTGAGCTTTTTGATCTTTTCCAGCCGGTATACCAGGGTATTCCGGTGGACAAAGAGCTTGCGGGCGGTCTCCGAGACGTTCAGATTGTTTTCAAAGAACTTATTGATGGTGAACAGCGTCTCCTGATCCAGGGAGTCGATGGGGTTCTTCTTAAAGACCTCCTGGAGGAACATCTCACACAGGGTGGTCGGGAGCTGATAGATGAGACGCCCGATCCCCAAATTCTCATAGTTGATGATGGACTTCTCTGTGTCAAACACCTTGCCCACGTCGATGGCCACCTGGGCCTCCTTGTAAGCACGTGCCAACTCCCGGATGTGGGTCACGATGGTGCCCACGCCGATCACGACCTTGAGATTGAGCTCCGACCTCAGCGCGGCCTCCACCTGCTCGGCCACCTTATAGAGATCCTTACTCTCCGTGCCGTCGGAGAGCTGCTTAATGAGGGCGATATCCATCTCATTGATGGACAGGACAAAGTCCACCTGTTTGTCGGGGAAGAGGGACTGTACCACGTCAATCGCGGCCATATCCGTAGTGCCCACCTGGCGAACCAGGAACACCGCCCGGGGCGCCTCGGAGGTGAAGTGGAGCTCCTTGGCCCGGACATAGATATCCCCCAGCAAAATATTGTCGGAGATGATGCTCTTGACAAAAGTGGCCTTGTCGTGCTTTTCTTCATAGTAGGCCTTGGCGCCGTTGAGGGCCACTGCGGCCATGGAGCATACCATGCGGGCCGCATCGTCCTCCCCGCGTGCAAAGGCTGCATAATCAAACTGAGAGCTCCACCCTGCCAGCGGTTTGAACGTATTGCCGTCAAAGGCCACCAATTCCGTGTCGGCCTCGTTGATCGCTTCGACCGCTCCCGTCCACTTCTCTCCAATACAGGTCAGTTCATTGCAAGCTACCACCGTTCCCTCAGAATCAATCACGCCGATGGCACGGTCGGTACTGTCCTTCATTTGCAAAACCACACTCTGGAAAACCCGGCTGGACATCGCTTTGCCCCCTTCTATGCGCCTGCAGCGCTTAATCTCTCAACACCGCGGTTCTTTTCAGACCCGGCTTTTCTATTATACTGGTTTTTTTCTCCCTTTTCAATAGGGAAAACGTATTTTTTTGTGAAAAATGCCGAAGGGGTGCACATGGAAATTATTCCAATTCCTTCAATCTCTTCCGCTCCTCCTCCGTCAGAGGTCTCCAGCCTCCGGTCACCAATTCCGGGTCCAACTCCAGCGGTCCCATAGAGAGCCTTTTCAGGTAGAGCACCGGCTTTCCCCGGGCCGCGAGCATCCGCTTGACCTGATGGTATTTCCCCTCCCGCAGGGTAACAAGGCCGGCATCCGGCTCCGGGAGCAGCTCCAGCTCCGCCGGCAGGCAGCGCAACCCATCCCCCAGCATCATGCCCGCGCGGAAGGCCGCGGCGTCCTCCTCATCCAGACGCCCTGCGGCGCGGACAAAGTACACTTTGTCCACATGACGCGCGGGCGTGAGAAGGCGGTGTCCCAGCGGGCCGTCGTTGGTGAGGAGGAGCAGACCCTCCGTATCCTTGTCCAACCGCCCCACCGGAAACAGTCCCACCCGCCTGAGATGCTCCGGCAGCAGATCCAGCACGGTGGGCTGCCTGGGGTCCTCCGTGGCGGAGAGCAGTCCCGCCGGCTTGTGGAGCATCAGATAGACATATCGCTCCCCGCAGACCTGCTCTCCGTCCACGCGCAGGTCCAGCCCCTCCCGCTCATACTTTTCCTCCGGGCGCCGCGCCACCGCCCCGGCCGCCTCCACACGCCCAGCCCGTACCAGTTCTCCAGCCTCCCGCCGGGACCATCGGCCTGTTCCCGCCAGAATTTTGTCCAGCCGCTCGATCAGAATCCACTCCCCTCCGGAGCCTCGCTCCTTGTCCTTTTTGTAATATTGTATCATACCCGGGGACTCCTGCACATACAAATAACCCGAAAAGAAATGGAAGGAGCGTTGCGCTGTGTTTATCTGGACCGCCAAACTGCGCCGTGGGAGACTTGTTGCGGGCGTGGCCGCTATCGTGGTGCTCTGTGGCGCCGTGGCTCTGGTGGGCGGGGTACTGTCCGCCAGGGGAGTGGACGCGGTCTCTCCCGCCCCGGCCAGCCCCAAGGGCATCAAAACCAATGAGGACAGGATCGCCTATCTGGAGAGCTACGGCTGGCAGGTCTCCGCCGACCCGCTCTCTGTAGAAGAGCTGGCCATCCCTGAGGAATTTGACGAGACCTATACCCAGTACCTCTCCCTCCAGTCCGGCCAAGGCTTTGACCTGGAAAAATACAAGGGCAAGCGGGTCAAACGCTATACCTACGAGATATCCAATTATCCCACAGGAGAGACCGGCGTCCAGGCCGGTCTGCTGATCTACAAAAACACCGTGGTCGGTGGCGAAGTCCTCTCCAGCCAACTGGGCGGCTTCATCCACGGACTGGCCATGCCTGGATAACGGCGGCGCGGCGCTCATAAATGAGCGCCGCGCCGTTTTCTTCTGCCTATTGGAGCGACTGGGATGCTTGATAGAGAAACACCAAGTACAGGATGCCAGCCACGAACATGACCAGCGCCACTATAATCAGCAGCAGGGCGGCCGCAATGTTGATGATCGGCACCAGGACCAGCACAGCGCAGACAATGGATACTAGCGTACACACGGCGTACAGCTTCCAGACGGTTCCCCCCTTGTCTGCACAGGCCTGATCCCCCTTGGCAGAGAGCAGATGGGAAGCCGCCATACAGACATAGTATACGGTCAACAATCCCAGAATACCGCTGCAAATACTCAATATACCGGAGAAAAAGCCGCTTTCCCCGAGCAATGTGCCCAAAAAGTTGGCCACAATATTGCCGACCGAGGTAAAGAACGCATTTTTAAAATAGGGATGGGTGGGGGACGCGGTGTGAAGGCCCACAAGTCCCAGGATCAGACCCGCCAGTCCCGCTAGGCTGCCCACCAGTGCCACGCCGCTCAGTACTGTGGCGATCAAGCCCACGATTTCAGATAAAAACAGTGTTTTGAGTCCCTTTCCGGCCAGCGCGTAGTCTCCATACATAAATCAATCACTCCTCTTTTTCAGCGGTCCTTCTCCACCGGATTTGAGATCAGATGGACATTCAGGTGGTTATAGGTCAGCCCGATGCCGTTCCGGTCAAAAGCGGCCCGGACCTGTTCCAGCAGATCATAATAAAGCTCCCAATAGTCCTCCGTGGCACACCAGACCCTCAGGGTATAGCTCACGCTGCTGTCCCCCAGCGCTGTGGTGCGGACAAAAGGCTCCGGCGTAAACAGCGCCTTGGGATGGGCCCCCACGACCTCCCGTATGACCTGTTTGACCCGTTCCGGATCATCTTCGTAGGACACGGCAAAGGAGAGGTCCACTCTGCGCCGGTCCTGACTGTTATAGTTGGTGATTTTCTCACCGGAAATCTCTCCATTGGGCACGAAGATGATCTTGTTGTCAATGGTCTTCAGCCTGGTATAGACAAGTCCGATCTCCGCCACCGTACCGGAGAGTCCCGCTGCATCCACATAGTCCCCCACGGCAAAGGGCTTGGACACCATGACCATGATACCACCGGCCAGATTGGACAAAATACCCTGCAGCGCGAGGGAGAGCGCCACGCCGATGATCCCCAACACGGCCACAAAGGAATCCACAGGGATGCCGATATATCCGGCCAAAACAAGAAGCGTCACCATCCACATGATGACTTTCAAGCACGAGCGCGTAAACTTGTGGACTGTGGGCTCGATCCGCAGGCGGGTCATCGTTCGGTCCAAAATGCTGATGACCAGCCGCATCCCCACCACACAGATGACAAACAGCAGCGCCACATACAGCGCCTTGCTCCACGTCATGGAGCTGGATATCCTTTCAAAGGTCTCGGTGACTTCCTCAGGTGAAGTACTTTCCAAGGGCAGAATATCGGACAAGGAACCGGCCTCCTTACATATCATCACCATTTGACAGGCTGCTGGTTCAGTATACCACATCCTTGATCAAAAGGAAAGATGCTCCCACCCCTGCCATACCCGACTGGAAAAAGAATACCCCGCCGCAAAATGCGGCGGGGTATTCCCTCACGCTTGATTACTCGTTGATCTCGATGACCACGCCGGAACCGACGGTACGACCGCCCTCGCGGATAGCGAAGCGGAGGCCCTTCTCAATGGCGATGGGGGTGATCAGCTCCACGTCCATGTCGACGTTGTCGCCGGGCATGCACATCTCAGTGCCCTCAGGCAGAGTGATGACGCCGGTCACGTCGGTGGTACGGAAATAGAACTGGGGACGATAGTTGTTGAAGAAGGGGGTATGACGACCGCCCTCTTCCTTAGACAGGACGTAGACCTGGCCCTTGAACTTGGTGTGGGGGTGGATGGAGCCGGGCTTGCACAGGACCTGGCCGCGCTCGATATCGGTCTTGGCGATACCACGGAGCAGGCAGCCGGCGTTGTCACCAGCCTCGATGAAGTCCAGCGTCTTGCGGAACATCTCCATGGAGGTGACCACGGTGGACTTCTTCTCCTCGGTCAGACCGACGATATCGACGGTCTCGCCAGCCTTCAGGATACCACGCTCCACACGGCCGGTGGCCACAGTGCCACGGCCGGAGATGGTGAACACGTCCTCGACGGGCATCAGGAAGGGCAGGTCGTCGTTACGGGCGGGGGTGGGAATATAGGAGTCAACAGCGTCCATCAGCTCCTTGATGCAGGCAAAAGCGGGATCGTCTACGCCACCCTCACAGGTCAGGGCGTTCAGAGCGGACCCCTTGATGATGGGGGTGTCGTCGCCGGGGAACTCATACTTGTCGAGGGTCTCGCGGACTTCCATCTCGACCAGCTCCAGCAGCTCGGGATCGTCCACCTGATCGCACTTGTTCAGGAACACGACGATGGCGGGCACGCCCACCTGGCGGGCCAGCAGGATGTGCTCCTTGGTCTGAGCCATGGGGCCGTCGGTGGCGGCGATGACCAAGATGGCGCCGTCCATCTGAGCAGCACCGGTGATCATGTTCTTGATATAGTCGGCGTGGCCCGGGCAGTCGACGTGGGCATAGTGGCGGGCGTCGGTCTCGTACTCCACGTGGGCGGTGTTGATGGTGATGCCGCGCTCACGCTCCTCGGGAGCCTTGTCGATGCTGGAATAATCCTCGTACTGAGCCTGACCCTTCAGGGCCAGGTACTTGGTGATAGCGGCGGTCAGAGTGGTCTTGCCGTGGTCAACGTGGCCGATGGTGCCGATGTTGACATGGGGCTTGGTGCGTTCAAACTTAGCCTTAGCCATTTTGAGTAATCCTCCTTATATTACAGGTTGTAAGCGACAAAATTTAGTTTTTACGGCTTACATTCTACCGCATAGACGCTAGAATTGCAAGTCCTTTATTCCGCGTTGTGGCCGCGCTCGGCAATGATCTTATCCGCGATGCTCTTGGGGATCTCCACATAGCTGTGGGGCTCCATGGTGTACTGGCCGCGGCCCTGCGTGGAAGAACGCAGGTCGGTGGCGTAACCGAACATCTCGGAGAGGGGGACCAGCGCGTCGATCTGGGTGGCGCCGGGACGGGTCTCGGTGCCCTGGATCATGCCGCGGCGGGAGGAGAGGTCGCCCATCACATCGCCCATATACTCGTCGGGCGCGATGGCGGAGACCTTCATGATGGGCTCGAGCAGGATGGGGTTGGCCTTCCGGCAGGCCTCCTTGAACGCCATGGAACCGGCGATCTTAAAGGCCATTTCGGAGGAGTCCACCTCGTGGTAGGAGCCGAAGGTCAGATGGACCTTCACATCCACCACGGGATAGCCCGCCAGCACACCGGCCTGCATGGCGCCCTGGATGCCCTGATCCACCGCAGGGATATACTCCTTGGGGATCACGCCGCCGGTGATCTCGTTGAGGAACTCATAGCCCTTGCCGGGCTCGTTGGGCTCCACGGTGATACGCACATGGCCGTACTGGCCCTTACCGCCGGACTGCCGGGCATACTTGGTGTCCTGCTCGACGGCTTTCTTGATGGTCTCCTTATAGGCGACCTGGGGCGCGCCCACGTTGGCCTCCACCTTGTATTCACGGAGCAGACGGTCCACGATAATCTCCAGATGGAGCTCACCCATACCGGCGATGATGGTCTGTCCGGTCTCCTCGTCGGTCCAGGTCTTGAAGGTGGGGTCCTCCTCGGCCAGCTTCATCAGCGCCAGGCCCATCTTCTCCTGACCAGCCTTGGTCTTGGGCTCGATGGCCACACGGATGACCGGCTCGGGGAACTCCATGGACTCGAGGATGATGGGGTGCTTCTCATCGCACAGGGTATCACCGGTGGTGGAGTTCTTCAGACCGATGACCGCGGCGATATCGCCGGAATAGACGGTCTCGATATCCTCCCGGTGGTTGGCGTGCATCTGCAGGATGCGGCCGATACGCTCCTTCTGGTTCTTTGTGCTGTTGAGCACCGAAGTACCGGTGTTGAGCATACCGGAGTACACGCGGACAAAGGACAGCCGGCCCACATAGGGATCCGTGGCAATCTTGAATGCCAGCGCGGAGAAGGGGGCGTTGTCGTCCGCAGGGCGGGAGTCCTCCTCCTCGGTGTCCGGGTTGATGCCGTCGATGGGGGGAATGTCAACAGGAGAGGGCATGAAGTCCACGATGGCGTCCAGCAGCTTCTGCACACCCTTATTTTTGTAAGAGGTGCCGCAGGTCACAGGGACAATCTTGTTGTCGATGGTGCCCTGCCGGAGCACCTTGCGGATCAGATCCTCGGGGATGGGCTTCTCCTCCAGCGCCAACTCCATGATCTCGTCGGAGAGGTCGGCGCAGGCGTCGATGAGTTTGGTGCGGTATTCCTGCGCCAACTCCATCATATCGGCAGGGATCTCCTCCACGCGCATGTCCTTGCCCATCTCGTCATAATAGATGTCGGCGTCCATCTCCACCAGGTCAATGATACCCTTGAAGGTCTCCTCCTTGCCGATGGGGAGCTGAATGGGCACAGCATTGCATTTCAGGCGGTCGTGGATCATACGCAGCACGTTGTAGAAATCGGCGCCCATGATGTCCATTTTGTTGACATAGATCATGCGGGGGACCTTGTAGTGGTCGGCCTGGCGCCACACAGTCTCAGACTGGGGCTCCACGCCGCCCTTGGCGCACATGACGGTCACAGAGCCGTCCAGCACGCGCAGGGAGCGCTCCACCTCCACGGTGAAGTCCACGTGACCCGGGGTGTCGATGATATTGATACGGGTCTGGGGGAACTGGTCCTTGCTGCCCTTCCAATAGCAGGTGGTGGCAGCGGAGGTGATGGTGATGCCGCGTTCCTGCTCCTGGGCCATCCAGTCCATGGTGGCGGTACCGTCGTGGGTCTCGCCGATCTTATAGTTGACGCCGGTGTAGAACAAAATCCGTTCTGTCGTGGTGGTCTTGCCGGCGTCGATATGAGCCATGATACCGATGTTCCGGGTATTCTCTAAGGATACTTTCCTAGGCATACTCTAATAACTCCTTATAACTACCAGCGGTAGTGCGCGAAAGCCTTGTTGGACTCGGCCATCTTGTGGGTATCCTCGCGCTTTTTGACCGCGGAGCCGAGGTTATTGGCGGCATCCATGATCTCGCCGGCGAGGCGCTCTCTCATGGTCTTCTCGCTGCGGTTGCGGGCATAAGTGGTGAGCCACCGCAGCCCCAGGGTCTGACGGCGCTCAGGCCGAACCTCGATGGGCACCTGGTAAGTGGCGCCGCCCACGCGGCGGGCCTTGACCTCCAGGGACGGCATGATGTTCTCCAGAGCGGTGGTAAAGACCTCCAGAGGGTCTTTTCCGGTCTTTTCCTTGATGATATCGAAAGCACCGTAGACCACTTTCTGAGAGACGCCCTTCTTACCGTCCAGCATGATGCTGTTGACCAGCTTGGTCACCAGGACGGAGTTATACAGCGGGTCGGGCAGAACCTCTCGCTTGGGTACGTTTCCTCTTCTGGGCACTTTGCTTCCCTCCTTCACAGTATGATTTCATAGGTACTCGAAAGCCGCCTCAGTGGGCAGCCCCCGTGTAAAGACAAGTGCCTGCTTGTCCAGTGCCTGCCAAAGAAACGCCCCTATTATATAGGAAGCGCACGTTGGCAAGACTGTCGTCTTGCGCCGGGGCGCAAACATGCTTTCATGTTTGGAAGAAGTCTTACTTCTTGCCAGCCTTGGGCCGCTTCGCGCCATACTTGGAACGGGCCTGCATACGACCGTTGACGCCCTGGGTATCCAGAGTGCCGCGGATGATGTGGTAGCGCACGCCGGGCAGGTCCCTAACACGGCCGCCGCGGATCATGACCACGGAGTGCTCCTGCAGGTTGTGCCCCACACCGGGGATATAAGCGGTAACCTCGTAGCCGTTGGTGAGCTTCACACGGGCGATCTTACGGAGCGCGGAGTTCGGCTTCTTCGGAGTAGAGGTGCGAACAGCGGTGCACACGCCGCGCTTCTGAGGAGAAGGCAGGTCGGTCTCGCGGTTCTTCAGGGTGTTCAGACCATGCTGCATCGCGGGAGAATTGGACTTATAAGTCGCGGCCTCCCGGCCCTTCCGGACGAGCTGATTAAACGTAGGCATAAATAGTTCCTCCTTTCTCGAGTTCTCATTTTATTATTTTAACAAAATAATGGTAGAATTATTCTGTTAAAACCAAAGTTAGCGGACCAGCGCCGCCACGGCGGCTCCCACAGCGATGCCACAGGCCTGGCCCAGCTCCCGCGTGGCGGAAATCCGCTCCACGGGCACGCCGTGTTCGGCGCAAAGTACCTCGATGGGGTCCGTCACACCCGGGTCTGCATCCTCTGCCAGAAATACCCGGACGGCCCGCCCGTCGGCAAGGGCACGGCGGGTCTGTTTGGCACCCACCACCCGGGGTCCGGCTTTGAGTTCGGTCAGCAACCGTCATCCCCCCTGTTTCAGATGTCCCAATGGAAAGCGGGGTTTTCCACCTTGTTTTCCACCGTGCGCGGATACACCTGCGCAATTTGGAATTATACCATGGCGTTATGGGGAAGTCAAGCAATATTTTGACAGGCGTCCCTGCCTTCGGGCCTTGCCGTTTCTACCGCATCCCATAGGAAAATGGTAAGGCATTTGGGGTAAAAATTTTTAAATATTTTATGAAACGAACTCCAGTCTTTCTGTTTCTAATCAGTAGGAAGGAAGGGCGGCAGGGTGCCCGGTTACCTCCCCCGCCGCAGCCCGTCCTGAATATTCCAATCACAATGAGAATGATATACCGCTTTAGAAGCGATATTCTCTGGGCACAAAGGGGAGAGGCCGGGGAGTAATCCCCGGCCTTTTTACGACTATCTCACGATCTGTGCCGCAAGGAATCCCACAGCGCCCGAGACGGCCAGCCAAATGAGCTTGTCCACGATACCGTCCCAGCGCTTGGCGGGCTTCTCGGTGAGGGCCTTCACGTCGGTCTTGATCTCCTTCACGTCGGTCTCCACCGTCTCCTGCCGTGTCGCCAGCACCTCCACGGAGGACACCAGTTTGTCCAGGTTGTCCTGTCGCTCCTCCACCTTGTCCAGCCGGTGGGTGTTCGATTTGCTCCGCTGCTCGATTTCGGCCACCTTGACCGCGATGTCCTCCGCCATGGCTTACTCCTCCCTGGCCCTGATTTCGTCCTTCAGGGCGTCCCCCGCAAGGGCGGCCTGTGTAAAGCTGTTGTTCTTCCACCACGCCGCCAGGGAGGCGGCGATGGTCCAGCCGGTGGCGATGAGGGTGTTGACGTTCTCGTCCGCGATGGGGATGGTCTGGACGCCCAGCATGCTCAGCACCTGGTTGACCAGGGCCAGCAGCAGTACAACGCTCCGGGCAATCGTGCCCGCGCTGATCTTGTTGGTCATGATAAGTACTCCTCTCCTAATTTGCCGCGGCCAGCTTTTGCAGCAGGTCCGCGCCGTATCGGTACGCCTCCAGGTAGTCCATGGTCTCCTCGGCCAGCCCGAAGCGCGCCTGTACCGTCTGCCGGTTCGTCTTTGCACACGGCCCTCCCTCGCACAACGCCAGGAATGCCTCCCAGGCCCCGCTTGTGTGCCGGATGGTGTACGGGCAGTCCTTGCCGTTCCAGTGATTGTGCTGGACCACATGACCGATGGGGGTACCGTGCTCCTCCATCAGCAGCCGCACCAGCGAGGCCGCGTTTTCTCTGGCCTTGGCAAAGTCGCCGTCCGCGTTGACGCA
>NZ_JBCOAQ010000024.1:0-51110 GCF_040226735.1 Intestinimonas sp. RTP31139st1_F5_RTP31139_211217
CATTCCGAACACGGCAGTTAAGCTCACTTGCGCCGAAAATACTTGCCTGGAGACGGGCCGGGAAGATAGGTAGTGCCAACACAAAATGAGGGTCTGGTCTGACCAGACCAGACCCTTCAATATTCCTCAATAGCTCAGTTGGTAGAGCATGCGGCTGTTAACCGCAGGGTCGTTGGTTCGAGTCCAACTTGGGGAGCCAGAAATATAGGGATTGCCGTCACGGTGACGTGACGGCAAACCATTACTATAGGAACCGCAAACCGGCAAGATGGGCCTTTAGCTCAGTTGGTTAGAGCAACCGGCTCATAACCGGTCGGTCCACGGTTCGAGTCCGTGAAGGCCCACCATATAGGGGTATAGCTCAGCAGGTAGAGCAGCGGTCTCCAAAACCGCGTGCCGAGGGTTCGATTCCTTCTGCCCCTGCCAGAACCTTTCCAGCATTGCTGTCTGATACAAAAGATGGCGCGGTAGTTCAGTTGGTTAGAACGCCGGCCTGTCACGCCGGAGGTCGAGGGTTCAAGTCCCTTCCGCGTCGCCATCATGGGGTGCAATCGCGCCTCATATGCTGCTATAGCTCAGTCGGTAGAGCGCATCCTTGGTAAGGATGAGGTCCCCAGTTCAAATCTGGGTAGCAGCTCCAGAAAACCACTCTTTTCAATCGAAAAGAGTGGTTTTCTTTTTGAAAAAGCTATCACAAAAAGCTGGTGATTTCCTTTGACCTACACCCTGGACCACACGCTGAAAGGCTGGGAAAGGAGAAAAGAGTACTGGGCAGGACGTTGTGCTTCTCTGCTGCTTGAAGGTAGGCACCCAGGTCATCGGGCTTCAGGATATTCATTTCCTTTTTCTGTATTTTTGGGGGATGCAGTCCTCAGTGGGGTTGGCGGTAATCACCTTTTCCTTTCTGACACGTTCCAGGGTGTTGCGGAGCATGAGGTGGACGCTACGGACGGTGGTGGTACTGAGCCCGGTTTTGCCGCCCTTGGGGTCAGATCTGCCGTTTTCGGTCAAGTCCTTTTTTCCTTGACCTCGGCTTGTGGGTCTTGCCCAATACGTTTTTGATGATCCTCTTCCCTGTCTGGTCGTACCTAGCGGTGTACCGCCCTTCCCAGAGGACATCCTTCCGCTTGCGGATATTGCCCTCGACGGTGGCTCTTTTCTTTGACATTAGATTTTCCCTCCCTTCCAAGTCACAAAACATATCACAAGTGGTGTTAGAAAGCTATCCCTTTTTGGAAGAGCTTCCGTCGATCCATGCCAGGAACTTGTACTTTGGGATGAGGATGCGGCTACCAATGTTGAGGGTGGGGAAGCCAGCCTTCGCTGTGGACCAGCTCGCAGAGGCCCCGGCCCGGCTAATCCCCAGCACTGCCGCCACATTGAGGGCGGAGAGGGTGAGGGGTAGCTCATCATAGGATTTGTAGGTAGGTTTGTTCATAGGAGTCCTTTCTGTTCCCGCAGGATACTTTTATTCTTGCAATCCGTGTTGTTCATATAGTTCTCCGCATCTGGTGTGGGGAGGGGCGGCACCGGGTGGGGTCAGCTTATGGTCTGCTGCTCCTCGTGGTCATCCGCTCTGTGACCTTGGACGATCTTCTTCTGACGCTCTTTGGAGAGGCCCTTGCGGTCGCTGTGGATGTGTACAGTGGTGGCGCATCTCTCATGAGAGGAACATCTTGGCCACGCTCCAGAGTACGGCCCAGAGAGGCCACAGTGCCCACGAGCCGACCATAATTGGGATAATCCACACCCACACGGGTAGGGCTTGGGCAGGTGTATTTTGGGAAAACGTAAATGCTGCCGTTCTTTCTTCCACCCAACCTGTTGGAGCAGAGATGTCATCTCTGTTACGGCCATCACTATTTTTTCGTCTGAGCTGCCATCGCAGACAGCATAGTCGATAGGCTCTGCACCGTCTTGCTCTGGGGCACCAGTAAGCGGAACTCACGCTCCATCACCTCTTTTTTGTATTTGTCACCGCGGAGCCGGCATTATAGCAGGCCAGGGTGTCCCGGGCCAGCTCGTCCGGGGTGTGATGGGTACCTTAGAATTCTGCGCCCTGGTGGGCAGCGAGCCCACCAGGGCGGCGGTGATGATCAGCTTGTTCATCTTTTCTCTCCGTACAGCAACTCGTAAATGCCAGCCATACCCAAGCCGCGCCGATGCACATACTTACCGTCCGTATTACGCAAGAATTAAGAAGAGCCCCGCTTCCTTCCGGGCATCAACATAAATCTTGGCACCCTGAACAAAGTAACGAATTTGGTGGTCCACGGCGAATTCCATAATGTCATCCAGGCCGCCGCCGGTGAATTCCAAGGCGACAAAGTTGCTGATAACGTTGGGAGCGTCGACCCAGAACTCCTCCTCGTAGGCGTCCTTATCCAGAAGCACAGTATCAGAAGTGTGGTTGGGATCCAGGTACTGCTTGACCACATCTTGGACCGTATCAAGCGGCTTGAGCGCAGTTATCAACTGTTCCGGAGAAAGGTGGAAGAGATCCCGGTCACGCCATTGGGATGATACTCCTGCACATGGGGCGGGGATAATAGATCTGGCCCTCATCGTAGTGCTGCATGAAAGCTACAGGATGTTGGGAAAAGACTCAGTGTGGCAGGGGAAGAGGGTAGAAGCGCACAGCACGGAGCCGCCGATAGGACTGCAGTAGGTGTCGCCGCGGGCGGGCTTGTTCATGAAAATCTTCAGGTTCTGGTCCACAGGCCAGATAGCAAGGGGCAATAGATCCTGCGTACCACCTCAAAGTCCCGAGTGTTCAGGACTACATTATAAATGCCAGGCTGGCCCTTAGGCTCGAAGGGAACGCTTTCATAAAACTCTTCGATGTGCTTCTTGGGGTAGGCGCAGTCGCCTTGAGGGGTCAAGGCAGCCATCTTAAGATACGCGCTTCCGCAGCTCATGTAGTAGTGGCCGGAGTAATACCGGTCTGGAACGTAGGGCCTGTCCAGAGGGGTCTTGTAAAAATTACCCATGCAAAAGCCCGGCTTGTCAAAGAAATCCTTGGAAGAGATGCCAATATGGTCAATGTAAAATTTTGTTTTTCTGCGCATTGATATGTTTCCTCGGAAATTCTGGAAGTACGGCGAAAGGATTTGGCAGAACAATTGCGTGCTTAGCACCATATCACGGGACAATTATACCGGGTGGCGCTGAATTGCGTCAAAAAAAGAACGAGGAATGTCAGAAACGGCACTGTTGAACTGAAAAGAGCGCAAAAAAATCACGACGCGCATTTGATTTAAAATGCACATCGTGATACGTTATCCGGTTGAAGTTGAAGCAAAGCTTTCACAGATTTGACTGGACCTCAGAAAAATCGACATTCTTTCTGCTCAGAGACATACCGTTGTCGATGTGGGCGTAGGACACAACGCCGGTGGTATGATCGGCCGCACGCTTTGCACGTTCTCGCTTGCGCGCTCTCCTTTGATCTCTCTTCCCTTCAGCGGGCACCGCTTCCTCCACGGTCTCTCCCCCCACAGGCAGCAAAGACGGGGCACGGTGCGCCGAAAAAAGCAGACAGCGGGGACCACCACCGGATGTGATCCCCACTGTGCCGTCATTTAGAACATCTTGTACTCGTTCAGAGACAAAGCCACATAGCTGATCATGGTATTGATATCAAACACGGGGATACCCAGCTCGTCGCGAATACGGGCGGAATAGGGAGGCAGGTCGGTACACTCCAGCACCACAGCGCCGATGTCGGGGTTCTCCTCCAGGCCCTTGCGCACAACGCTAACCACCTCGTCGGTGACGGCCTCCAGATTGAACTCCTCGTTGGGGTGGGTGTAGATGCGGCCCCACTCAGGCTGATCGTGCAGGCTCAGGATCACTAGGTGATCGCGGTCCACGATCTTGGCGCGCTGCAGATGCTCCTCGCGCAGATGGTACTTGTTGGCGGTCAGCACGGCCACCTTGCGGTTGGGGCCCACCATGGTCTGGATGAAGGGGACCTGTAGCAGGGCGCTGGTGAACACCAGCTCGGGCACGGCGGCGGCCAGGCCCTCCTGATAGTATGCGGTGAAGCCACAGCTGGTGGTGATGGCCTTCACGCCCTGAGCCGCCAGCTCCTTGCACACGACGATAAACTTATCCAGCATCTCCTGGCAGGGGTTCTCTTCGATGGTATCCATATTGGCGCCCTTGACGCGCAGCATCATCACCTCGAAGGGATAGGAAGCGGGGTTGGTGCTGTTGCCGGGCAGAGACTCCAGCTGCAGTTGGGCGGGCAGGACCTGGCCCTCCTCCCAGCGCAGAATACAAATCTTGGGCTTTTTTTCCATGAAGACATCTCCTTTTCATTTTCCGCACAGGTCCCTGCTGGACAAATACCTGTACCTGTATATACAAAGCTCTATAACTATAATTTATACACAAATCCCGGGAATTGACAAGCATGATTTCCCCGACCCGCCGCTTTTCTATGATTTCGCCAATCCTCCCTTCTCTATTACAATATAATTTGGTTGGAATCCTCGGCAGCCAGCCGAGGGTTTTGTCCGTCTTGTGCCAAAGCTACAATAAGAGGAGCAACTGGCTGTACGCTCCTTTCCTGGGCTATGAAGTCCGTGACGGAGATTGTCAGCCATCCTCTTATTGCAGCGTTCGGGTTAAGCAGGCTAAGCCTTGAGTTCGCGTCCCCCAATAGATTGAATCGACTATGATCATCGGGCAGGACTCCGATAACAAGACCTATGAGCCGAAGCTGGATATCTGCGGCACGGTAAGCGCCGTCAATATGCCCGCCGTTCAGGGAAACGAGGCCAGCAAGACCAACCTGGTGGCTCTCGATGTGACCGGCAACGAGGTCAAGAAAAACGCACAGCGGACTCGGTGGAGTCTCTGTGCGTTTAATGATAATGGATAGCTCTGCGCTATTTTTCGAAAAATTACTTGAATCCGGCTGAGAAATCATGTAAAATAACTAATATAATGTAGAATTATACACATGACTGTTCTGTCCATTGCCGTATAGTTGGTTGTTTTATGCCTTTTGCGGTATCGCGCAAGGTGAACGCTGATTTTTCTTTCGGAGGTCACAAACTTATGGACTGTGGTACACTGTTCGCTCTTGACAAGACCAATGCCAAGCCCCTACATATCCAGATTGAGGAGTCAATCCTCCAGAAACTGGAGTCCAAGGAGTGGGCGCCCGGCAAACTGATCCCCTCGGAAAACGAGCTGAGCCATATCTATGGAGTAAGCCGCACCACGGTGCGCAATGTCATCACCAAGCTGGTGCAGGAGGGGCTTTTGTTCCGTATCCCCGGCAAGGGCACCTATGTGGCCGAACCGAAGATCGTGGCCCACTCCCTGTCCTATGCCGGCATCCGCGAGCAGCTGGAGCAGATGGGCTATGAGGTCACCACCCAGCTGATCTCCCTCGACCTGGAAACCGCGGATCAGAAGATACTCCAGTACTTTCCCGGCCTGGATGCCCCCTATTTCTATGTGGTCCGCCGCCTGCGTATTCTGAAGGGGGAACCGCTGAGCATCCACATCTCCTACCTGCCCCAGTCCTACTGCCCCGGCATTGACCGGTATGACCTGAGCAGTGAGCAACTGTGCACTGTGCTGAGTCAGGCATATGGCTTGAACCGTGCCAAGGCGGTGGAAACTCTGGAGTCCGTGGCAGCCAAGCCAGCCGAGGCATCCCTGCTGAACATTTTTCCCGGCCAGCCGCTGCTGCTGTTGCAGGATCAGATTCTGGACGCCGACGGACGCACCTTCGAATACAGCAAGGTGATCTTCCGCGGAGAGAAGATCAAGATCACCATGGAGATCTGAGCGTTGCCCGAGATCAGGATTGGGCCAGCGGCGCATCGTCGCAGATATACCCGCCTTTGACAGACGACAAAATTCAACAAGCAACAAAAAGAAGACACCCATCGGGTGTCCTCTTTTCATATGTTTTGGCTTTTGCCGATTTAGCGCTTCACGCGGGCGGAGGCGCCGGTCATCACGTCACAGACCTCTTACGTGATGACCAGGTTCCAGTCGTTGCGGATGGTATGGCACATGGCGGAATAAGCAGCAGCGAAGTCGATGCACTCCAGCTCGGGCTTGCCCTCCATCAGGCACCAGATCAGACCGGAGGCGAAGGAATAGATCTCGAGGTTCATGTGCTTGCGGGAGACAAAGCAACCGTTGCGGGTCATCATGACACACTGCCAGTTGTTCAGGCAAGCGGAAGTGACCTCACGCAGGGAGTTACCCGCGACCTGGACATTGGGATACTTCTCCATGACCTTCTCGTCCGCCTTCTTGTAGCACATGGGATCGATCTTGGAATAGTTCTCGTCGGTGTTGTCGGCCTTGATGCCCAGCATGGTCTCGAAGTCCTCTTGGCATGGGTCGAGGTGGCCTCGGTATCCGGGGGCTTGATGATAGTGAAGTTCAGAACGGACAAGGAGATGCCCTGCTCCTTCAGGATCCGGCACGGCAGGCCTTCATGGCCTCCACCGCAATATGGGTGGAACCCAGGGGGGATAGGCCGGGCCGCCGCCGGAGCTGACGATCACGACCTTGTTGTTCATATAGCCCAGATCATCGCGCACCTGCTCATAGGCATGCATGCTCAGGAAAGGGTTGATGAAGACCGGCACGGGCAGCAGACCCCTGGCGTGCCATGGCGGCACACAGGCTCACCGCGTTCTATTTGCGGATACCCACCTCGATTTCTGCCACGCCGGGATAACAGCTGACGGGCTACATATCGAAGGAGCCCACATCCACATACTCGCTCTCGGGGAACGTCTTCATGATCATCTGCTTGTAGGCCAGACCATGCTGACCGTTACCAATCGCAATTTTCGTTGTTTTTTCCTCTTCTTAGCATTTTTATGACATTTCCTTATGTATACAAGTTGGCTCGTTGGGTGTGAACAGTCAAGCCGCATTTTAAATCATCCTGTCGCGGCAAATTGTGCAGTCTTGCCAAAAAATGTTCCAAATTTTTGGCCTGCGATTGCCCGTCAAATGTCCCTTACCCTCAAAAAATGTCTTGACTTTTAGATAAATGCATCTATGATAGACTTACAAGGCAACCTGTATATACCAGCATACGTAGGTTGCACACAATCTTACATAAAATCACAAACCAACTACGAGAGGAGATTGCACGATATGATTCGGTTGACTCCCTACGAGCAGCGCATGCTCGACGGCGAGTTCGGCGCTGCCAAGCAGGTTGCTCTGCAGAAGATTATCGACTATGCACAAATCTTGGGTGCCGAGGAGCTGGTGCCCATCACCAAGGCCCATCTGTGCTGCGGCTCCACCTGCGAGCCGGCTGACTTCCCCGATGGCAATCTGGATCGGCCTGACATCCTGGCCATGGGCTATCACGACTGGCAGACCAAGCTGAAATGCCCCGGTCTGGATCCAGCCACCTTCAACAGCTTCAACGAAAGCACTTACGTCATGGATGACGTGCACTGCTGCGACACGTTTCAGTGGCAGTGGACTCAGCAGACCAAGGAGTTCTATGAGAACAACCGCCAGATCCTCTCCGACGCGGCTGACCGCGGCGTGATGATCGGCTCCACCTGCGCCCCCTATCTGGCCGGCTGGCTGCCTGTAATGGGCGAATATTTTGTCACCACCGAGTCCAGCAACGTGCTCTACAGCAACTCCATCCTGGGAGCCCGCGGCTACGGCGGCGGCGGCAACACCACTTTCTGCGCCGCAATCTGCGGTCGAGCTCCCAAGTGGGGCCTGCACCTGCCCGAGAATCGCCACGGCACTCACGTGTTCCACGTGGCCTGTGATACCAAGGACAAGACCGACTGGGATCTGCTGGGCGCTGCTGTGGGCCGTCGCTTGGCCCCCAATGCCGTCCCTGTCATCTGCGGCGATTTCGAGCGGCCTGACCTGATCAAGCTGAAGACGTTCTTCACCGCTCTGGCCGTGACCAGCGGCTGTGAGCTGTGCCTGATCGTGGGTGTATCCCCCGAGGCGCAGACCTATGAGATGGCTATGGGCGGCCACGAGCCTGTGGCGGAGTTCACCATCACCAACGAGATCCTGCAGACTTATTGGGATGAGGTCTGCCACAAGGAATCCGGCCCGGCCGACTATCTGCAGATCGGCTGCCCCAACTGCTCCGCCGAGGAGCTGATCAATATCTGGCGTTACATGAATGGCAGAAAGGTAAAGGAAGGCGTCCGCTTCTGCGTGTTCACCAACATTGCCCAGTACGCTATGGCCGAGCAGGCCCACATCATCCAGGACCTGAAGGACTGGGGCGTGGAGATCCTGACCAGCGGCTGCATCCTCCGCACGATCAACGTGGCAAAGGGGGCCAAGTCCCTCGGCCTGTCCTCCTTCAAGCTGTGCAACGGCAGCAAGGATGAGCGGGACTGCCCAATCTACTACGGTTCTGATGAGCAGGTCATTGACGCTGCCATCAGCGGTTATTGGGAGGTTAAGAGGAGATATGAGTAAGAATAAGATTATCCGGGGCCGTCCTGCCTGGGGCCCTGTGGTAGAAGGTTATGCTTTCGTCTGCCCCGACAGCATCGTCGGTTGGAATGGCGCTGATGTGAAGACCGGCGTGGTGACCGAAAAGGATAACGTCCACTATGGCGACAGCTTTGCCGGCAAAATCATTGTGCTGCCCTGCAGCCGCGGCTCTCTGGGCTGGTCCGATATGTTCCGCAACAGCGAGTACAACGGCGTCGGCCCCAGCGGCTACGTCTTCACCACGATGGACTCCAAGTGCGGCACTGCCATCTTCAACACCAGACGTCCCTGTGTCGCCGATTTCCCCGCCGACTGCGATCCCTGTGTGGAAATCCATGACGGCGATTACATCAGACTCGACGGCATCAACGGTACTGTGGAGATCCTGGTACCGGCCGAAGATAAATAATTCAACTGAAAGGAAGTACCACTATGGAATTCAAGAAGGAAAAGGTTTATACTCCCCTGGCTGCCACTCCCACCCACAACGTCTCCCAGGCCATCAAGTACGGCAACCTGGTGTTCGTCTCGGGCATGGTCGGTGAAGACGAGAACGAAGTCCTGAAGGAGGGTCTGGAAGCTCAGTGCGAGCAGGCTTTCATCAACATGAAGAACGTTCTGGAAGCTGCCGGCTCCAGCCTGGAGAAGGTTCTGTTCTGCCAGATCTTCATCGCCAAGCGTGAGGACCGCGCCATCGCCAACGAGGTGTGGGATCGCTTCTTCCTGAACATGGATGTGGGCCCCGCCCGCTACACCGTCGTGGCTCCCACCGTTGCCGAGCCCTACCTGTTCGAGATCACCTGTGTCGCCGGTGTGTAAGCCGCTGGCCTGATCCATATTTTTAAGTGAAGTCCTGCCTTGGCACAGACCAATAGCGACATTTTCATGTAGGATACGGTGTAGTTCATGGTTGTAAGGGCTGCACCGTATTCTGCTTTACGCAGAAAGTTCGTACTTTTGCGGGTTTTGTCGTATCTCTGTCATGACCGTCTGCAGCGCTTTTTGGGGGCAGTTATTTCAATCCGCAATATGGTGAGCAAGGTGGCAAGCGACCACGAAACTGTTCCGAAATATCCGGTGGCTACGGATAGGGCGAAGACAGGTTCAGACGATAACGATGCTTCCAAACGAGGAAATTTTATCCAAACCTTTGGCCGATACGTCTATATTTTTATTGGTAATTTTGTCGAAACAGACAATTTTTGAAAACAGTGGCTTGTTCCACTTGACAATGCTGTATATACAAGTATATAATTCGCTTGTAACCAACCAGCATGTACTGTGGTACATATATGGACGGGATTCAAATTTAAGGAGGAGGAAAAATGAAAAGGTTTATCTCTCTACTCATGTCCGCTCTGATGCTGGTCGCTGTTCTGGCTGGCTGCGGCGGCAGCGGCAGCGGGGGCAGCGGCGGTGAACAGGGAAACGATGCGAGCGAGAACATTGTTACGCTTCGCAACACCGGCTTCTTGACCACCAGTGACCCCAACCAAACCACCAACACCCACGAGTACACCGTTTTCGAAAACATTTATGAGGGCCTGTATGATTTAAATGAGGCTGAGGGCGGTTACGACCTGCGTCTGGCTGAGAAGATCGAGGCCAACGACGATGCCACCGAGTACATTGTTACCCTGAGAAAGGACGTCAAGTTCCACAATGGCGAGTCCATGACCGCTGATGACGTTGTCTTCAGCTATGACCTCGCTCAGGCCAGCCCCAAGCAGGCCTCTTACGTCCGTCCTCTGGACCACGTCGAGAAGGTTGATGAGCACACCGTTAAGATCGTTATGAATCAGTCCTTCTCCCCCATCGGCCACATGCTTCACAAGGTGAAGATCCTGTCTCAGAAGGAAGTTACCGAACAGGGCGACAACTTTGGTAAGGTCGCCAATAAGGCTGGTACTGGCCCCTACATGTGGGATGAAGACAACTACAATCCCAAGACCTCTTGGAGTGCTGTTGCTTTCGAGGATTACTACCGCGGCAGGGCCAAGATCGATAAGATCGTCTGGAACGTGATCGAGGATGATACCTCTGCTATCACCGCTCTGCAGAATGGCGAAGTCGATTACATGGTCGTCCCCATCTCCTACTGGGAGGACATCAAGTCTACCGACAAGTTCACCTGCGTTGAGAAGGAGTCCAACGAAGTCATGACCTTCTGCATCAACATCGAGTCCCCGACCGCTGGCACGATTCTGCAGAATGACTTGGTCCGTGAGGCCATCATGTACGCCATCGACCGTGACGGCGTCAACAAGCTGGTCTGCGATGGCTACGGCACTCCCACCTATATGTACATCAACCCCAACTATGCTGCCGCGGCTCCCGCTGCTGACTCCCTGAAGAACCCCATCCCCTTCGATCTGGAGAAGGCGAAGCAGCTCCTGGCGGATGCCGGTTATCCCGATGGAATTCAGCTCGGTGACTTCATCGCCGCTGCCGGCCGTAACGAGAGCTACGCCATTGCGATCCACGCTCAGCTGGAGGCTGCTGGCATCCACTCCACGCTGGTCGTTCAGGACTACTCCGTGGCCGGTGACCGTCTGGTCGCGCAGGAGTACGACCTGGCTATGGCGTATGACTGCGGTAACTACGATTTCAACAACTTCGAGCAGCAGAGCTCTTCCAGCGCTGTGGGCATCAAAAACTGCGTCTACGATGGTCCTTCCGGCAAGTTCAACGACCTGTCCGAGAAGTTCGATGAGTGGCTGAAGGAAGGTGCCTCCACCGCTGACGAGGAGAAGCGTATCGAGATCTACACTGAACTGTATAACGCTTACTATGATACCCATACTCTGACGCCCGTCATCACCATTCCTTTCTGCGCTGCTTACAACAAGGATCTGAATGCTATCGCGGTCCCCACCAGTTATCGTGTCTATGACTGGAGCTGGAAGGCGTAATCGGCGCATCTGATTCGCTTCAACTAAGGACGTTATTTAGTGACGAGTCGTGTGCAGGTGGCTGAAGAAAGTCGCCTGCACACAACTTCTATTCTGAATATCCGCAGGGATGTTGCGCACCTTTATTCACACACGTTTTTACTGAAGATCTTCCGTTAGAAAGGAAGGAAAGCATGCATCGATATATTATCAAGCGGTTATTGTTCCTGATCCCCACCGTGCTTGGTGTTACCCTGATCATCTTCATTGTTATGAGTATTACGCCCGGTAACCCCGGTCGTATGATCCTGGGACCCAACGCTAATGCGGCGGAGGTCGAGGCAATGAACGAAGAGCTGGGCTATAATGATCCGGTTGTTGTCCGTTGGTTTAATTACTTGAAAGATATCGTCACCAAGGGCAGCTTTGGTCAGTCCTACTCTACCAAGTTGGACGTTTTTGATGAACTTTGGCCCCGGTTTTTGGTCACTTTGCGTCTTGCCATTTTAGTTCTTATACTATCGATAAGCATAGGCGTCCCGTTGGGTATTTTGTCAGCAGTGAAACAGAATTCGCTGATGGACACCATCCCCACGATGATCGCCTTTTTCCTGGCTGCCGTGCCTAGCTTTGTTGTCGGTATCCTACTTATGTACATCTTCGCTTTGAAGCTGAACTGGTTCCCATCCTTCGGCCTGAAATCAGCGAAGCACTATGTACTGCCGGTTATTGCAGCCACGATCTGTGAGCTGTCTGCCTATCTGCGTTTCACCAAGTCCTCCATGCTGGAGGCCATTCGTCAGGACTATGTCCGCACCGCCCGCGCCAAGGGCGTTGCCGAGCGCACGGTTATCTGGAAGCACGCTCTAAAGAACGCGCTGCTGCCCGTGGTCACCTCCATCGGTATGCGTTTCGGCTGCCTGCTGGCCGGCATGGTCACCACTGAGCAGCTGTTCTCCATCCCGGGCGTCGGATCTCTGATCGTTGAGTCCATCAGCACGAAGGATGAGCCCATGATCATTGGTTGCGCCGTTATGGTGTCCATCTGCTTCACGCTGCTGATGATCGGCGTAGACGTGATCTATGCGTTCATTGACCCGCGTATCCGGGCCAAGTACAGTAAGGGAGGGTGATCTCGATGGCTAAAACTTATACTTGTCCTGCCAGCAATATGCTCGATGGCGAGGATATCAACTTCAAGCGTCCCAGTCAGGCCAAAGAGATCCTTCGCCGACTGAAAAAGAATAGGGGCGCAATGATCGGTCTGTTTCTGCTGATCTGCATTATTCTGGTCGTCATTTTTGCGGACGTTATCGCCAGTTATGAGGCTGGTGTTGTCCAGATCGCCGACAACAAGCTGGCCCCCATGTCCTCTGAGCATCCTCTGGGCTGTGACAGCTATGGCCGTGACGTTCTGTCCCGTCTGGTACATGGCGCCCGTAACTCGCTGTTGGTGGCAGTTGCGTCTTCCATCAGCTCCTGCCTGTTCGGCTGCACGCTGGGCGCTATCGCCGGCTACTTCGGCGGCAAGGTCGATATGTTGATCATGCGTGCTCTGGACATCTTCATGTCCATCCCCGATCTGCTGTTCACCATGGTGGTCGTGGCCGCCCTGGGCTCCAGCATCCCCGTGCTGATCATCGCAATGACCCTGGCATACTTCACAAACTATGTCCGTCTGGTTCGTTCCGGCGTTCTGAATTTGGTCGACCAGGAGTATGTTGAGGCTGCCCGCGCCGGCGGATCCAGTTCTGCCCGTATCATCATCAGCCATATCATCCCCAACACGCTGGGCATCATCCTGGTCAACGTGACCCTGAATGTCTCCAGCCTGGTCATCTATCAGTCCACCCTGAGCTTCATTGGACTGTCCCTGCCTGCCCCCGCACCTGAGTGGGGCTCCATGCTGTCCAGTGCCCGTGTTGATATGCTGCGTGCTCCTTTGCTGGTGCTGTTCCCCGCACTGGCCATCGTTCTGACGGCTTTCTCCGTGAACCTGTTGGGTGATGGCCTGCGCGACGCTATGGACCCCCGTCTGAAGAGTTGATGCCGGCAGAAAGGAATTATCATCATGAGTAACACAGAAAAGATGTTAGACATTAAGGATCTGAGCGTCATCTACAAAACCGACCTGGAGACTGTGTACGCCGTCAACGACGTCACCCTCTCTCTGGAAAAGGGTGCCACGCTGGGTCTGGTGGGCGAGACCGGCGCTGGTAAAACCACGCTGGCACTGACGCTCATGCGCCTTCTGCCCGAGCGTACCGGCAAAATCACTTCCGGCTCCATCACCTTCGAGGGCGAGAGCATCGTAGATCTGCCGGAGGCACATATGCGCAAGATCCGCGGTGATAAGATCGCCATGATCTTCCAGGATCCCATGACCTCCCTGAACCCGGTGCTGACCGTGGGCGAGCAGATCGCCGAGGCGCTGCAAGTCCACAACGAGGCGGGCCGCTCCAAGGAGGAGATCGAGGCTCGCGTCGATGAAACCCTGACCCTGGTGGGTATTCCCCCTGCCAGAAAGTCCGAGTATCCCCATCAGTTCTCCGGCGGCATGCGTCAGCGTGTCGTGATTGCTATTGCGCTGTCCTGCGAGCCCGATCTGCTGATCGCAGACGAGCCCACCACCGCCCTGGATGTTACCATTCAGGCACAGGTGCTGATGATGATCCGCGATTTGCGTGACCGTCTGGGCACCTCCATGATTATGATCACCCATGACCTGGGTATCGTGGCGCAGACCTGCGATAATGTGGCTGTTATGTACGCCGGTGAGATCATCGAGCTCGGCACCGCTGAGGATATCTTTACCCACACCAAGCACCACCCCTACACAGACGGTCTGTTTGCCTCTCTGCCCAATCTCAAATCGAAAACGACCCGTCTGCAGCCCATCGCTGGGTTGATGCCGGATCCCACCAATCTACCTAAGGGCTGCAAATTTGCACCGCGCTGCGGCAAGTGCATGGAGATCTGCAAGGAGGTACCTCCGGAGGTCTATACCGATGGCACGCACTCCATCCGTTGCCATCTCTTTCACCAGGAAAAGGAGGACTAAGCTATGGCAGAAGAGAGAATCCCTCTGATTGAAACCGTAGACCTGAAAAAGTATTTTAAGGTAGGCGACAAGTCCTTCCTGCACGCAGTCGACGGTATCAACATGAAAGTATACGCCGGCGAGACCATCGGCGTGGTCGGCGAGTCCGGCTGCGGAAAGAGCACGCTGGGTCGCACCATTCTGCGCCTGATTGAGCCCACTTCCGGACAGATCCTGTATAATGGCGATGATATTACCAAGTACAATACCAGGCAGATGAAGAAAATGCGTCAGGAACTGCAGATTATCTTCCAGGACCCGTACGCAAGTCTTGATCCCCGCAAGTCCGTCATTGAGATCATTGCCGAGTACATGATCATCAACAAGACGCTGCCCAAGAAACGCGAAATCTTTAACCGCGCTGCACATCTGATGGACGTGGTCGGTCTGGCCCGTCGCTATGCTACGGCATATCCCCACGAGCTGGACGGAGGTCGCCGTCAGCGTATCGGCATTGCCCGTGCGCTGTCCGTCAACCCCAAGTTCATCGTCTGCGACGAGCCTGTTTCCGCGCTGGATGTCTCAATTCAGGCACAGATCCTCAACCTGCTGATGGACCTGCAGGATGACATGGGCCTGACCTATATGTTCGTGACCCATGACCTGAGCGTTGTCAAGCACATCTCTGATAACATCATGGTTATGTACCTTGGCCAGTGCCTGGAGCTCACCAGTTCCGACGAGCTGTTCGCAAAGCCTGTGCATCCCTACACCCAAGCTTTGCTGTCCGCCATTCCGGAGCCGGATATCTCCATGCGCAACAAGGAGATTAAGGTCATCAAGGGCGAGGTGGTCAGCCCCGTGGATCCCAAGCCCGGCTGCCGCTTTGCCGCCCGCTGCGAGCATTGCCAGGAGCGGTGCCACCAGGAGGCTCCCGTTTTGAAAGAAGTTTCCCCCGGCCACTTCGTTGCCTGCCACCTCTGCGGCGATTGATTCCGCAAAGGTGTGCTTCGCGCCGATAAGCTTATCAATGCCAACAACTGAAGGACAAATAACGCATTACACAAAAAAGTGGAAATACTTTGGTAAAATGGCGCATTGAAAAATGAAAAAGGCATTCAAAATTGCAAAGGAAGCAATTGCGATAAGGGGATGCCGAGATGAAACGGGAGAAAATATGTGATCTAACCAACTTCATCTCGGTAAAGAGATTGCGTACCTGGGCCTGAAACGCTTTTTATCAATGGATGGAGAGGGCACAGGCAATGGGGCACATCCAGCGCCTAAAAGAGAATTGAAGATTGTCCCGCAAAGCCTGATTCTGTTCGACCAGGGCTATCCGGACGCAAAATTCCTCGCTTTCCTCCAGGGCAATGGGGGCCGCTTCCCGATGCGCTGCAAAATGAAGTGGAACTATGTGATAGATGAAACACAAAGCGACGATTTCATGTTGGACTTAAACCAGGACGTTTCCTTGCGGGTCATCCGGGTTTGGCTGCCCTCCGGCGAGACGGAAACTCTCATTATAAACCTGCTTGACCTGCGCTATGAGCAGTTTATGCCCTTGTACTTCCGCCGCTGACCGGTGGAAACCAAATACGACATTTTGAGAAACAAACTGGAACTGTGCAATTTTAAGGGCTGCTCCCCCAACGCAATCCTTCAGGACTTCTAGGCAAGTATCCACCTGGCCAATATTGCCGCCGTGCCATCTAAGATGTCGTTGATGAGATTGCTGGTGCTTGTTTCTCCCATTCGCCCTAATCGTTCTTTCTGCCGCGGCCCCGGGCCTAGAAAGGCCAAATTCTGCTTTAACCGCAAATCCAATATCCGACCTTAAGTTGTTGATATTGATAAGCTTATATCTACATTAAAAAAGCAGCACGGCTACGCCGTGAGGCAGAAGAATGTTTAAATTGCGTAAGGGCTTTTCTCGCAGAGCAATATCAAGACTCATGTCTGACCCACACGGGGAAATGAGCGGGTGGATAGGGTGGCCGGGAAAGCACGCGAGACCGCATCTTTCCGGGGCAAAAGGGCCGGAAAGTCTTCTGTAGCAGCGCATGGATAGCTCCCAAGCTGTTCGTAAGGATGAAGTCCCCAGTTCGAATTTGGGTAGCAGCTCCAGACGGAACCCGTTATCCTGCAAGGGATGACGGGTTTTTGCTTTTGTTGGAAGAGAATAGCGGAACAAAAATGGAGCACACGACCTTTACAAACAGCATGGGCAGTCAGGGACTGTACAACCATCTAAAAAGGAAGCCGAGCGTTGCGCTGGTATTTGCGGGAAAAACTCGCTGTAGAAGGCAGCGAGCCCAAAGTTGAGCCCCGTAGAGGAGGAATCAGCGAACTATAGAAAACTACGATTCAGGTGGCGATCCTGTTTCGAGCTGACCGTCCTCAGGAGGAAAACACGGGTGGCTCATGCCTGAGTCCAGTGGCCGTAGAAAACTAATAAAACCTGACATTACATTGTTATGCGCATAAGAGTGCGGCGCAAACAAAAAGGCGGGAGTCCCCTGGCTATTGCGGCTGGGCGGCTCCCGCTCGCTTTTTCCCTTATGGGTTCCCTTGCGCGATTGCTGGGGCTTTCTAGGTATTTCCGGTCCATTCTTCTTCAGACCGGGAGTTACACAGCGGTCGGGCGCATCCAGCGCCTGCCCGTCGCCGCTTCGGCGAAAAAGAAGTCCCGGGAGACAAAACTCTGTCCAGGCCAAAGGCCTGAAAGCCGGCTATTCGTATACAGGCACCCCTGCGGCGACCAGCTTGCTGAGGGCTGCTTTGTCGCCCACCAATACCATGTCGTTGTGGAGCTGAAGAATAGAAGCGGGGCAGAAAGGGGTGATGGGACCGCAGAAGGCATTGTACACTGCGTCGGCTTTGTCGGCGCCGCTGGCGATCAGCAGCACCCGGCGGGCGGCCATAATGCAGCCTATGCCCATGGTGAGCGCCTGGCGGGGCACATCGTCGGCAGAGGCGAAGAAACGGGCGTTGGCGGCGATGGTACTTTCGGTCAGGTCTATCACGTGGGTCGCCTTCACAAAGTTGTCGCAGGGCTCATTGAAACCGATGTGACCGTTATGACCCAGGCCCAGCAGCTGCAGGTCCGCGTAGCCCAGGGAGCGGATTAGCTCGTCATACCGGGCACACTCGGCACCGGGGTCGGCGGCCAGACCGTCGGGTATATGGGTCTTGGCCGCGTCGATATCGATGTGGTCGAAGAAGTTGGCCTGCATGAAGTAGCGGTAGCTTTGGTCATGGGTGGGTGCCAGGCCCTTGTATTCGTCCAGGTTCACAGTGGTAACTTCCTTGAAGCTGAAGTCGCCCTTCTGGCTCCAGACGGCCAACTGCTTGTAGGTCCCCACGGGGGTGGAGCCGGTGGCCAGACCCAGCACACAGGCGGGATTACGGATGACCTCTGCGGAAATGAGGTTGGCGGCGCGACGGCTCATGGCCTCGTAGTCCGACTCCTGATAGATTCGCATGGCTTTGTATCTCCTTTATTCGTTCCAAACGGCCCAGCACTATTTTGCAATGGCGGCGTCGATCATGGCGGAAGCCTCGTCCACCACAGTCAAATCACTGTCGATAAGAGCGGGCAAGGGCTTGCGGACAGAACCGATATCGCAGCCGTGCTTCTTCAGGATGGCCTTCACCACAGCGTACAGATTGCCATGGGCGGAACACATTTTGTAGATGATGCGGCAGATGTCATTCTGGACGGCGGCTGCCTCTGCCACCTTTCCGGCGTAGAACAGGCCCCATACCTTCAGGAACAGCTCCGGCATGACGGCGAAGGTGCCGCCAATCCCTCCGGTGGCGCCCATAGCCAGACCGGAGACAAACTGTTCGTCGGGGCCGTTCATCACCACGAAGTCTGGGCCGCCCTGGTCCTTCCACATCTGGATATCTTGGGTGGGCATGGAGGAGTTCTTCACGCCGATGACTCTGGGGTTCTTCTGCATCTCGGCCAGCAGTGCCGGGGTGAGGGCCACCCCCGCCAGCTGGGGGATGTTGTAGATGATGAAGTCGGTGTTGGGGGCGGCGGCGGAGATATCGTTCCAGTATTCCGCAATGCCATAAGGGGGCAGATGGAAGTAGATGGGCGGGATAGCCGCGATGGCGTCCACCTTCAAGCTCTCAGCGTGGCGGGCCAACTCCTGGGAATCAAGAGTGTTGTTGCAGGCCACATGGGCGATGACGGTGAGCTTGCCCCCCACCTCGGCCATCACATTCTCCAAGATGACCTTCCGCTCTTGGACGGACTGGTAGATGCACTCGCCGGAGGAGCCGCCTACATAGAGGCCCTTGACCCCCTTGCCCAGCAGGTACCGGGCAAGGGCGCGGGTGCGTTCGGGGGAAATATTGCCTGCATCATCATAGCATGCGTAGAACGCAGGGATGACACCCAGATATTTTTTGAGCTCCATGTCATTTCCTCTTTTCTTTTTAAAAGGCGATTTTCAGGACCAGCTTGTCAACGTCCTCCGGGGCCTTGGGCGCAAGCTTCGGCAGGTGACCTTCACCGGGGTAGACAAGAAGGAACCGTCCCGGCTCCAGGGTGAACGTGTACTCTGGCGCTCCACGGTACATAATGGAATCCTCATCAGCACGGATCTCCACCTCCGTCAGCGTCTCTATCGGGGCCACCATTACCTGTTCAAGCCCAGACAGAACGATGTGGATATCCAGGTAACGCTCATGGGCTTCCATGAGGGATGACTGGGAGATGGGGACAGTGGTGTAGTTGAAGCGATTGCAGTACACGTCGCTGCCCAAGATTTCAGTCCGCCCCATGGGCAGGGAAAAAAGGTCGGTGGACTGGAGAAAGCGGATCCCCATATCCAGATTTTCCGACAGCCCACGATAACGGGCTATCTCAGAGAGCTTATCATAAATCATAGCAGCCTTCTCCTAACCCGGTCTGAAGCACTTGATATGCCGCGCCATACAGACCGGCCATATTTCCAAGCTTGGCGCCTACCACTTGGACGCCGTGGAATCCGGGGATCAGAAGCGCCTTCGTCCGGGCCTGGACGCCTTGGATGGCGTAGGGCTGCTCCATGACCCCGCCGCCTAGAACCACACGGGGGACATTGTACACATGGATCAGACTGACGATTCCGGCCGCCGCCTGGTCGAGCCAGGCGTCAACGACAGCCCGGACAGAGGGGTCCTCCATGCGTTGGAAGACGGCCCGTCCACTCGTCAAAGAGGGGTCCAAACGGCTGGCGGCCAAACAGAGGGCCGTCGCAGAGGCATACCGCTCATAAGTACCGGCGAAAGGGTCCCGGGGGTCCATATCCTCGGGGTGCAGGATCAGGCCGCCCAGCATTCCCCCGGCAGAGGGGCCGGACCCGTAGTAGAGACGGCCATCCAGAACCACGCCGCCGCCGATTCCGGTGCCGTAGGTGATACAGAGATAGTCCCGTACACCTTGGGCGGCGCCATAGGCCCCCTCTCCGAGCGCCGCCGCGCAGACATCGTTGAGGATGACGGCGGGGACATGGAACCGCGCCTCAAAGAATCCCTTTACATCCATGCCGGTATAGCCAGGCAGGTTTTCATTGGCGTATCGGATGACCCCGGTACCTGGGTCCACTTGTCCGGCCGTGCTGACGCCGATGAAGTCAAAGGGCAGCAATGGGCGCAGCAGAGCTGCAGCACGTTCCAGGACAGCGGGGGCACCGCCCTTGCGGGCCAAGGTATCCCCTTCGACCGTCTGAGTGGGGACCTCCCCCTCAAAAAGGCAGGCCTTGATTTTTGTGCCGCCAATGTCTAACGCGGCAATTCGATATCTGCCACTCATTTCAGTACGGCCACAAAACGCTTTGTGATCTCCAGAGGGCGCGTGATAGCGCTGCCCACTACTGCCGTCAGGACACCCAGATCCATGGCATGGCGCAGATGTTCGGGCGTAATGATATTGCCCTCGGCCACCACGGGCTTTCCACAATTTTTGACCAGATATTCGATCATATCAAAGGGAGGCAGCGGGCAGCCCCTGGTGTAAGGGGTATAGCTGGCCATGGTGGTGCCAATGAGGTCGAAGCCCAGCGCGGCGGCCTCCATACCCTCCTCCACGTTGGAGCAATCCGCCATAAAGAGCTGATCCGGGAACTTGGCCCTGACTTTGGAAAAGAAGGTCTCGATGGTCTCACCGCCTGGTCTGTCCCTGCGTGTGGCGTCTGTGGCGATGATCTCCACGCCGCAGGCCGTCAGGGCATCCACCTCCGCTATAGTGGGGGTGATATAGACATCCGGACAGTCGTCATAGACTTTTTTTATAATTCCGATGATGGGAAGGTCCACCATGTTGCGGATTTCCTTAATATCCGCAACAGTATTAGCCCGGATTCCCACGGCTCCTGCCTGAGAAGCCGCCAGTGCCATACGCCCCATGATAAATGAGCTGTGGAGCGGCTCCTCCGGCAGCGCCTGGCAGGAAACGATAAGCCCGCCCTTGATCCTCTGAAGCGTCTCTTCATTGCCGAGTTTCATATTGCCCTCCCTTCTGGTAGGAAACCTTATGCGTATAACCGCAGCCAAGCGGAAAAGAGGTACATGCTGGACCGGGAATGGGTGTGTTCCTGGTGCTCGAGATAGGTATACTGCCTCGTGCCAGAAAGGCTTTGGAACAGCCGTTCAACGGTGCGGGGCGGACAGGTCGCATCCTCACCGCCGGCGGAGAGCAGTACCGGCATCGTCAGCCGATGGGCATGGCTCACGGTATCCACATACCCCAGCCTCATCCAAAAATCAGCCGCCGGGACAGCCTCATAAATTGGCTGAAGCAGGGAATAGGCGTCGCCCTCCAAGCCGGAACCCGGAAAGTCGGTTAGAAACGGGAGATCCGCACAGACGCAGCGCACCCTTTCAGGCCCCAGGATAGACGCCAGGAGCAGGGAGCCCCCGCCCCCCTGACTGGTGCCGAACAGAGACAGGCGCCGTGGCAGAACCTCCGGCCGGGCCTGGGCCCAGCGGATGGCCAGCAAGCAGTCGGAAAGCCAGTCCCCGTAGCCGCCCGGTATCCCGGCGGCAGTGTTGGGCAAGACCGGCCAGTTTCCGTCCGGGAGCGCCAGCTCATCTCTTGTCTTTTCTGGGGTCACATACCCGAGTGGCGAGACGTGCAGGATGTGATAGCCTAAGTCGGCTATCTGGGGGTGCATGGTAATGGAACCGCCGTACCCCGGCAGGTTGATGAGAAGTGGAGCTGGTGTGTTCAGCGCCGGCTGCCAATAGCCATAAAAAGGCCTCCGCCCGTCGCTGGCAGTAAATTTCACATAGCGGTTCACCAAAGTATTCGGGCTGTTGCCAAAGGGGACGCGGATAGGCATATCATCCAGCACCGCCCCCTCCACCGCTACCTTTTCGCTTCCTATGAGAAGTCCTTCCGCCCAGGCGTCCACCTCGCCGGGTGACGGGTAGGCGGATTCCGCCTCCCGGCGCATCCTCGACAATTTATCCATGGTATATCCCCTCGCACAACTGTCATTGTATATATTATATCGAAAGTACGCTTGCTTTTCTATGTGCTATATGCCTATAATTAGGATGATTCGAGCAATTTTTGCGCCAATCATACATTTGTTAAGGAGGCCTCGCCATGCATATACCACCGTCGTTATATTCCGCCATGCGCTTTAACTTTTTGTATGTCGACCGATACGTGTTCCACAAGGGATGGGTTTACCCTGAGACCTACGTTCCCTACTGCATGCTGCGCTACATTCTGAAAGGGAGTGCCGTGTTTACCATCAACGGAGTGGAATACCAGGTCCACGAAAACCAGGTGGCGTATATTCCGGATAGCTGTATGCTGGAGTGCCATGCACTGGGGGATGATTTTGAGTTCATCAGCATTCGCTTTACCGTTACCGTGCGCCTTAACGACAACGATTTCCTGGCGGAGTTTTTCCATATCCCGCCGGTCACCGAAAACGCCGAGCAAGCGGTCCTTTCCTATTTTCAGGAGGTCCACTGCAACGCAACCAGCAGAAACTCCAGCCGTCTGTTCCGCATCAGGGGGAACTTGGAGCTTATCCTGGCCTGGCTGGTAGAGCAGACCCCGGAGGCCGTGTTGGAGGAGAGCGAAGGTCATGAAGCCGACTTTTCTATTGAAAGTATCCGGCATCGGGAGGCACGGTCCTCTGCCATCAAACAGGACCCGCGCATCCAAGTGGTGGTGGACTACTTTATCGCCCATCCCACGGAGCCCTTTGATACCAAATTTCTGAGCGACATGGCCCAGATGAGCCCCAGTTCCCTCCGGCGCCATTTCAAAGAGCACACGGGCAAATCGCCGGGTGATTTTGTCAAAGAACTGCGGATGGTGACGGCGGCCCGCCGCCTGCTGGTGACGAATGACCGGGTCTCCACCATTGCATACGAGCTGGGCTTTGACGACCAGAACTATTTTGCCCGCATGTTCAAATCGGTGTTCGGTGTCTCACCCAACCAATACAGAAAGGCATCCCGGGAGTAGACCTGATGTTAAAACAACAGTTTTTTGATTGTTTTATGCTAATTTTAAGCTAGCTATGGTCTATGAAACTTGGAAGCTCTTTCCTATAATAAACTTGTAAGACGGTTTGCACAAACAATGCGCGAGATAGAAGGAGGAAATTATGAAAAAGGCTATGTCTCTGTTTCTGGCCGTCCTGATGGCGGCGACACTGCTCACGGGGTGCGGCCCGTCCGGTTCAACTCCCTCTTCCCAGACCCCTGACACTCAGGCACCCTCCGCCAGCCAGTCTGCCCAAACCGACGAGCTTGAGGGCGAGATCACGTTCTGGCATTCTTTTACCCAGGGTCCCCGGCTGGAGACCATTCAGGCTGCGGCGGATCAGTTCATGACGGATCATCCCAAGGTAAAAATCAATATCGAGACCTTTTCCTGGGCCGACTTCTACACCAAGTGGACCACGGGTCTGGCCTCCGGCAACGTCCCCGATATGTCCACCGCTCAGGCGGGCCAAGTGGTGGAGATGATCAACGCCGATGCCATCATACCCCTGGACGATCTGATCGACGATATCGGCCGGGACCGCTTCTATGAGTCTCCCCTTCAGGAGATGACCTACTCCGACGGCAACTGCTACGCCGTGCCCATCTACTCCCACGCTTTCGTCATGTGGTACCGCAAAGATCTGCTGGAGAAGTACAATCTGGAGGTCCCCACCACCTGGGACGAGTTTAACACCGCGGCCACCGCGATCACCAAGGGCGAGAACGGCGCCGTATATGGCTGTTCCGTGCCTATGGGCACCAACGACCTCTACGCCACCTGTTTCCTGGATGTCTATGTAGGCAGCCACGGCGAGTCGCTGCTGACGCCCGAGCACAAAGCCAATCTGACCAGCGATACCGCCATACAGGGGATCAAGTTCTGGACCGATATGTACAAGAATAATTCCCCTGCCGATTCCATCAATTATAATACTCTGGATCAGGCGACATTGTACTACCAGGGCAAGAATGCGTTCGACTTTAACTCCGGTTTCCATATTGGCGGCGTGGAGTCCAACACCCCCGAGCTGATGGACTATATCGACTGCGCCCCTGTACCCACCATCAACAAGGGAGACCAGCCCGACTACATCGTCAACAACATGCCCCTGGTGGTATGGAAGAACTCCAAGCATCCGGAGATTTGCAAGGCGTTCATTGAGTATTTCTACCAGCCCGACGTGTACATCCCCTTCCTGCACTCCGTCCCCGTAGGTATGCTGCCCGCACTGAAAGAGATCACCGATGATCCCGCTTTCCTAGCCGATCCCACCATTCAGAAGTACCAGCACGCGATGGAGGTCATCAGCGATGCCCTGAGTCACGGCACTTATGTCGGCATGGAATACGGCCCCTGTGTGGAGGCCGGTATCCTGGCCAATCAGCGGGTGGTGGAGAACATGTTCCAGGACATTGTACTCAACGGCACGCCGGTGGAACAGGCGGCCAAGGCGGCCAATGACCAGCTCAACGACCTGTTTGCAACTGCAACCGGCTAAAGGACGCCCGGAAAAGGAAACAAGGAACCCAGGATACGGCGGGGGCGAATATTTGTCCCCGCCGTGGTTCTGAAAGGGGTTGGCAATATGCGAAGCCGTAAACGAATGATAGCGAAAGTCACCGGCTTTTGCTTCATACTCCCTGCAATGCTGGTGGTGCTGCTTCTGCTGCTCTATCCGGTGATGTCCAGCATCTTCTACAGCTTTACCAACAAGAATCTTATCAAGCCGGCCTATTCTTTTGTCGGGTTTGAAAATTATGCAAAAATCCTCACAGATCCGGTCTTCTGGGCGGCGTTTTGGACCAATATCAAGTGGACGGCGGCATCCTTGCTGGGGCAGCTTCTGGTCGGATTTACCGGTGCCTTGGCACTCAACCGCATCCGCCATGCGGCAGGGGTCTACCGCACATGCCTCATTATACCCTGGGCTTTCCCCTCCATCGTTTTAGCCTTTTCCTGGAAATGGATTTTAAACGGTGTCTCCGGCTTCCTGCCGAATTTTTTGGTCCAGGTTGGCCTTTGTGCCACGCCGCCGCAGTTTTTAAGCAGCGCTGGGCTTGTCTTCCCAACTTTGGTTTTTGTAAACATCTGGTTTGGCGCGCCACTGATTATGGTCAACATCCTCTCTGCCCTCCAAACAGTACCCAAGGACCAATATGAGGCGGCGCAGCTGGATGGAGCCTCAGCCTGGCAGTCTTTTATCCATATCACGGTTCCACATATCCGTATGGTGGTCGGGCTCCTGGTGGTGCTGCGCACCATCTGGGTCTTCAACAGCTTTGATATCATCTACCTCATCACTGGCGGCGGCCCTGCCAACCTGACGCAGACCGTGCCCATTTACGCCTACAACCTTGGCTGGGGGCTGAAGCAACTGGGCCGTTCCTCCGCGGTGACGGTACTGCTGCTACTCTTCCTGCTGGTGGTGTGCGCCCTGTACTTCCGCCTGCTGAATAAATGGGAAAAGGAGGGTGAATGATGCGCAAAAAAAGGCGGCTTCGCCGCGGCTGGCTAGGTGATGTCATCAGTTATGCTTATCTGACCATCCTGGCCGTCATTGCCGCGTTTCCACTGTTGTGGATTCTCCTCTCCTCCGTCAAGAGCAAGGGTGAGCTCACAGGCAACCCTACCGCCATCCTGCCTAAGGAAATCACCTTTGATTTTTTCAAGACCGTGCTGGGACAACTCCATTTTAACGTCAATATCGTCAACAGCATCATCGTGGCCGGTTGTACGACGCTGATCGCTATTACCATTTCCGCTCTGGGGGCTTACGGCGTGGTCCGTTTCTTTCCCAAGTTTGGCAAGGTTTTGACCCGGGTGCTTATCACCACCTATATGTTCCCACCCATCCTGCTGGCGGTGCCCTATTCCATCATCATGGGCAAGGCGGGGATGATGAACAACCGCGCGGGCCTCATCATTGTGTATCTGTCTTTCGCGGTGCCCTACGCCGTATGGCTGCTGGTGGGCTTTTTCCAGACTGTGCCCCTGGAAATCGAAGAGGCGGCCCGGGTGGATGGCGCCAACAAGTTGCAAGTATTCGGTAAAGTGGTCCTGCCCATCGTAGCCCCCGGCGTGGTGGCCGTAGCCATCTACACCTTTATCAACGCCTGGAACGAGTTCCTTTACTCCCTGATTTTAATGAACAGCAGCGACAAAATGACTGTGGCTGTGGCGCTGAAATCTTTGGGAGGGCAGGAAGTCATGGATTGGGGCGTCATGATGGCCGCCTCCGCCCTGGTAGTAGTGCCCTCCGTGGTCTTCTTCATGCTGATCCAGAAGAAAATAGCTGGTGGGTTGGCACAAGGTTCCATTAAATAATATTTTCTACATCAAAGGGGGAATCACTATGAAAACCATTGGCTACGCAATCGTCGGGACCGGGTATTTTGGCGCTGAACTGGGCCGTATCCTAAATGAGCAGGAAGGGGCCAGGGTGGTGGCGGTGCTGGACCCGGACAATGCTCCGGCCATTGCCCAAGAGCTTCACTGTGACCTGGAGACTGATTTGGAGGTTTTGTGTACCAGGCCGGATGTAGATGCTGTGATCGTGGCTACGCCCAATTACCTCCATAAGGAGCCGGTTCTCTGTGCTGCCCGGCACAAAAAAAACATTTTCTGCGAAAAGCCCATCGCCCTGAGTTATGCCGACTGTGACGAGATGGTACGTGCCGCGGAGGAGAATGGTGTGGTTTTCATGGCGGGGCACGTGATGAACTTCTTCCGCGCCGTTCGCCGGACCAAGCAGTTCATTGCCGAAGGCAAAATCGGAAAGGTCCTCTACTGTCATTCCGCCCGGAACGGCTGGGAGGAGGAGCAGCCCTCGGTTAGTTGGAAAAAGATCAGGGCCAAGTCCGGCGGCCACCTCTATCATCATATCCACGAGCTGGACTGTATCCAATTCCTCATGGGTCCTGCCACCGAGGTTACGATGGTAGGCGGCAATGTGGCCCATCAGGGGGAACACTTCGGGGACGAGGATGATATGCTTTTCCTTCAGTTGGAGTTTGGCAACAATACCTACGCCGTGGTGGAATACGGCTCCGCTTTCCACTGGCCGGAGCACTATCTGCTGGTCCAGGGCACTGAGGGAGCCATCCGTATCGATATGTTCAACGTGGGTATGACGGTAAAGACCGCCGACGGGGAGGAGCATTACCTGGTTCACGAGTCCAAAGAGGAAGATGACGAGCGCACCCGGATCTACCACAGCACGGAGATGGACGGGGCCATTCAGTATGGCCACCCCGGCAAGAAGCCGCCGCTGTGGCTCCACGGCATTATGAAAAATGAGATGAGGTTCTTCAACAGCGTCATGCACGGTGAGCCAGTCCCCGACGAGTTCAAGCCGCTCTTGAACGGCAGGGCCGCCCGGGCGGCCATCGCCACTGCAGACGCCGCCACGCGCTCACTTCGGGAGAATCGGAAGGTGAAAGTAGAGGAGATCATCGGCTAAAACTGTGTTTGTATTTAGAAAGTAAGAAGCCTAAGATGTGTTTTGAAAGGAAGGCATTCTATGAAGCAGAAGCATTTACTTCGAACGTTTTCTGCCTTGGCTCTTGCGATGTGTATCTCTTTTTCCATTGCAGTACCGACTGGCGCGGCCTCCGCTGGGACAGCCCAGGGGAACACACTTGCGGAAGTGCTGGACCGCGCTGCAGCCAACGGCTTCTGTTACCGCTATGATGGCGACGATCAGGTTTTCGACGGCAGCCGTATCGTCAATGGTACAGCACAGGACATCTCCCGTCTAAAAGCAAGCGTCCAGGGTACGCTGCTGATTCGTTATCAGAGCGCGGCTGCTGCGAACCAGGTCCTCTTTGCCGCAGGAAAAGATACCGCTGTGGGGCACTATGGCGCGGTATTGGCAAATAAAGTGCCGGCGGTAAACCTTCAACGGATCGATTTCCCTGACGGTATGGTGGCAAATCTCTCTGGAACGGCAGTCGGTCAGGACTGGCACACCTTTGTTTACAGCGTTGATGCTTCCGACCCGGAGGTAAAGACAGCCAAGACCGTGACCAGCTTCGATGGAAGTGCTACTACGCAATTTCCCAACTATGCTTCCTGGTTCAACCAAAACGCTGATGTCAACGACATTCAGTTTTTGAACATCGGCGGTACCTCCGGTGCGCTGGCAAACTCCAATAATAACGCGAATTTCGTGGGCAGGATTGCTTTCGTGGCTTTCCTCCCAGAGGTGTTTACGCAGGCTGAGGCGGCCGCGCTCAGCAGCGAAACCTGGCCGCCCTCCGCAGTGCCTGTCTATTCAGCTCAAAATATCACGATCAACAGCGCCGCAGATGCAGTAGAGCTTAGCTCCGCACTGGTAGATACGCTGAAAGGCCTCCACAATGCCAGCATAATTGTAAAATACCAGAATACCAATACAGGAGTGGGCTCTTTTTTCAGCATCAGCGACCCCACCAAGGTAAACGCCCATTTCCATGTCTATGAGAGCGGAAATACCTTTGGCTTCGAGTTGCGCAACAGTGATAACCCGAAGTATTCTGGTACATGCAGGGTGTACGGTGGAGAACTCAATACCGTTGCTTTTAAGGCGGAGGCCGGCGTAGGATACAAGCTGTTTGCAAACGGCGCATTGGGCAGTACTGTTTCCAAGACCGGAACGGACTACCTCTTCCTGGACGGCATGAGCGGATTGACTACAGCTTTCGTGGGCAAGCTGAAGCGATCCAACGACCAGAACAGCTACCCCTTCACCGGCACCATTGAATCCATTGAAATCTACGCTACAGCTCTGACAGATGAGGAACTGATTGACCGCACGAAGGACACAGCCCGGGAATCCAACGCGATCTTCTTCAACGGAGATGCTACCGGCTCCACGTTCTTCCGTATTCCTTTCCTGCTTGCCGCCTCCGATGGAACCTTGATTGCGGGTACAGACGCCAACTTCGGCAGTACCGGCGACAGCGCGGAAAATATCGACGCGGCGATTCGTATTAAACCGAATGCCGCCGCCCATGACATCATGGAAGGATGGCTGGACGCCTCTGTGCCTGACGTGCTCCACATGAGGGACTACGCTGATGAGTACGGATATAAACAGAAGTCCGCCTCTTTCATCGACGGCGTGATTGTTGAGGATACAGTCCACACAGACCGCGTTCTGCTCCTCATTGACGCCTTTGCCTGGAATGGCGGCGGATTCCAATGGCTCAATGTAGATCAGTATGGTCAAGCCCATGGCGGCACTGCCAGAAGCGTTGCCCTTGGCGACGGCTTCTGCACCATTGGCGGCCAGAAGTATCTGCTCCTCTCCGACCAGAATATCAAGTCCGGCAATATCAATATGAATGTGGATCGCAGCAAGTTTAACTATGCAGCCGACATATATGGGGCCAAAAATGCGGACGGGCGCTATAATGTCTACCACCTTACCGGTACGCCGTTGCCCTACACTTCCAGCGGTACACCGGTGGATGACAGCGGGCTCTCCCTGGGTGCGCTTTCTGAGTATAGCCTGGGGGAAAATTACGAACTCTATAAGGATGGGACGGCTCTGACCGTTACGCAAAAATCCTCTGACGCCACTGCTCCATCCGTCTCTGTTCCAATGAAAATTTTCTACGAGGACTCGGAGCTCCAAGTCTACAACACCAACTACATCATGCAACTTTATTCGACGGACAGCGGTCGGACTTGGCACACGGACAAGCTTATCACGGGTATGGTCAAGAGAGAAGAATCCCACTACTACCTCACTGGGCCGGGCCACGGTATCCAACTCCAGCACGGTGAGCATGCGGGCCGGCTGGTCGTGCCCATTTACTTCCAGGGCGAAGGCGGTGGCGGGCTCACCGGATCTGCTCACACGGAAGTCATTTACAGTGACGACGGCGGCGTGACCTGGGCACATGGGGAACCGCTGCCGAATACACTGGGGCACGAATCGGTCATTGTAGAGCTCCCCAACGGCAACCTGCAAATTTTTATGCGCAATACCGCATCTTCGGGCGGTAAGTGTAAGACGGCTACCAGCCTGGACGGGGGCCTCACTTGGGTTGAGGTCCACTCCACCTTCGGCGATAACAGCGCCGGGACCAACAGCCAGCTATCCGCCATCGCATACAGCCAAGACGTGGTGTCCGCAAAGGACGGCCAATCTTATCCGGCAGTCCTTCTGTCCATGGCTTACAACAGGAGCAGGACCGATGGACGCATCTATGTAGGGCTGCTTAAGGAAAACGGTACTTATGATAACGGGAGCACCAAGTATGAAATTGATTGGGAGTACAAGTATCAGGTCACGGCAGCCGATGAGCTTTTTGCATACAGTAGCATGGTAGAACTCTCTAATGGCAAAGTCGGCATGATCTATGAGGCATCCCCAACCAATTCCTGGGCGGATGGACTACAGTATATGTACTATGGCGAATACGACATCGATAGCTTAACAAGCCAGCCTCTGCAGTAATCTTTTTTTAAAAGTGCCGGGGCGCGTACCGCCAGTCGCTTCGGATGATAAAAAGCGTGCCGAAAAACGCAGAGACCGGGCCCCTCTAATGGGGCCTGATCTCTGCGTTTGCTTTTGGCGCTGCCAAAGACACATCCCTTGGCTATGCCGGGGATAAAAATAGCTTATAGCACGGGGAAAAGGCAAAAAAGTGCCGGGCAGGAAACGATAAGTTTCCTGCCCGGTTTTTCTGGAGCGGAGAGCCGGGGCCTCTACCGGCGGAGGTGCTTAGAAAAAGAGCTCAGGCTCCCGGCGCTTTGCGCACATGGCTTCAAACCCCTTGGCGGCCACTTCGAAAACGGGACCTCTATAGCCTCTGGCCTGCGTGGGGCACAGATAGATACAGGCGCCGCAGGAGATGCAGGTGTCAGTACGGGTGAGCCAAGGCGTTTCCAGAGGGATAGAATGGGTGGGACAATTTTTGGCGCAGGCATAGCATTTCATGCAGTTCTGGTTGCATTCAGGCTGAAAAGGAACGCCCTTGGCCTTTTTGTAGGGCCGGTTTCCCTTTATATGGATCGGGGTGTGCGCGTCCGGGTCGAATCCTGAGAGCTTTTCCCGGCACATGGCGCCAAACTCCGCCATGCGCCGCCTGTCGTCCTCATCGGGCCGACCGGCGGCGACCTTGGTGAAGATGGAATGCTGCGCCACGAAAGCCGCTCCTGCAATTACGCAGAATCCGTTTTCCTCCAGCAGGTCCTGCAGCTCCACCAGAGCGTCGTCATAGTCGCGATTCCCATATACAGCCACAGCGATGGCGGGATTTCCATGCCCTTTCAGATGAGCCAGCAGCATTTCCCGGCAAATACTCGGAATACGCCCGGCATACACCGGCATGGAGACAAGAACTGGCTCTCCGGCGGGAAGCGTCCACTCCTCCGTCAAGGGCCGGCCAAGCAGATCCCGCTCCAGCACCTTTTCCTGGTGGCCTAAGATAGCCCGTGCAGTCTTTTTGGTAGTTCCCCGGGGACTAAAAAAAATGGAAGTCATGGATCTACATCCTTTCTGTCGGTTGTGCGTGAGGACAGGGCTATTATAGCATACATTTCACGCTTTGGGGCAAAAAGTGAAAAGACGACAAGCCGCGCAGGAGGGACAGAAAACGTGGCCAAGTGAAAGCAGTAAAAGTTGTTACATTTTTTATTAAACATATATGAAATGGTTGAAATCTGTGATAAAATAAGCGGCAGGGGCCGGGAAGCCCCGAGGGGGTGGGTGCATAATGGTCAAGTGGTCCCTAGCGGCGGAACTTCTGGCCACGATGATGATCGTGGTCTTGATGGTCTATTACCGGGAAAAGAAATTGGTTGTGACGCGAAAGGGCAAAGTCTACCGGAGCTGTCTGGGATTGTCTCTCGCCACGTTCCTTCTCAATGTGGTCTGTGTATATACCATTGAGCATACGGAGCAAGTCCCCCGGGCGGTCAATCTAATTTTGAACAGCGCATATTTTTTGGCCACTGTGCTCACCTGTTCCGTCATAGTCCTCTATCTCTGCTATCTCATTTTAGAGCATGTCTATGACAAGCGACACCTGAGATGGGCATCGCTGTGTATATCCGGGGCGACCCTGGGATATTTACTGCTGGTTCTGTGGAATTTGAGCAGCGGTGTCCTGTTTTCCTTTGATCCGGCCGGAAACTACCGCCGCGGACCGCTGAACCGCATCGGCTATGCCCTTATGGCGGCGGAACTGCTCCTGCTGGCAGTCTGCTATGTGCAGAACCGCGCCAGTGTGAACCGCCCCATGGTGAAACTGATGCACATGCTTCCGCCTCTTGCCATTTTCCTCACGGCGTTTCAGCTCGCTTATCCCCAGATCCTACTCAACGGCATGATGATGGCCATGGCGGACCTGATTCTTTTTATCAGCTTCCAAAGCAGCCGGATCGAGACGGATGGTCTCACGGGCATTGGGAACCGGAACAGCTTTTTTGCCGAGCTCTCCCTGCGGGTAGCGGGCCGCCAGCAATTTCAGATCGTGCTCCTTTCGCTGCAGCAGTTCGTCACCATCAACCAGCGGTTTGGACATCAGCGGGGGGACGCTTTTCTCTACGAGGTCGCCCGATATCTGGATGGCCTATGTCGGCAGGCCCGTGCCTTTCGGTTCGGGAATGTGGAGTTTGCAGTCGTTTTCCCCTGGAGGGGAGAAACGGAGGCCACGGACAACTTGCAGAAGCTGCGGGAGCGGTTTCAGCGGAATTGGAGGTTGGGAGAGGTGGAGACCCGGCTCACCGCCCGCTTTGCAGAGCTGATTTGCACCGGCCAGAGTTGGAGTCCGACCCAGATCATCGAGGGCTTGGAATATGGTCTCCGGCTGGCCAAGGCAGGGCCGGAAGATACCGTCCGATTCAACGAGCGGACCGCCGCCCTGCTGGAAAAAGAAAGGATGCTGGTCAATATCATGCGCCGCTCGGTTTTGGAGCGGAGGTTCCAGGTCTGGTACCAGCCGATCTACGACTGCCAGAGCGGCGCCTTCACCTCTGCAGAGGCGCTGCTCCGGCTCCAGGACTACGAAGGGAATATGATCTCGCCGGCGGAGTTTATTCCGCTGGCCGAGGAGACGGGGCTCATTGGAGAGCTGAGCTGGATCGTGTTGGAGGGAACCTGTCGCCTGTTAGGGAGTGGGCGGGCGCCTGACCTGAGGTCGGTTTCGATCAATCTCTCCATGCAGCAGTTTGCGGAGCAAGAGCTGATTTCCCGCATTGTGGACAGCCTGGACCGGAACGGCGTGCCCCATGACCGGCTCAAGGTGGAGATCACGGAACGGGTGCTGCTCCAGGATATGGACCGGATGCGGACCGCCATGGCCGAGATGGCGTCCAGGGATATCCATTTTTACTTGGATGACTTCGGGACGGGATACTCCAATCTCTCCTGTGTGCTGGACCTGCCGTTTGAATGCGTCAAGCTGGACCAGAGCCTGGTGGCGGAATTTCCGGATGACCAGCGGGCTGATCTGCTGGTCCGCACGCTGGTGAGCCTTTTCCACAACATGGGCTTGCAGGTGGTGGCGGAGGGGGTCGAGGCGGCGCCACAGGCGGAGGCTCTGGCGCGTTACGGAGCGGACCGGATCCAGGGCTACTATTATGCAAGGCCCATGCCGGAATCCGAACTGATCCCCTTTCTCAAGGAAAAGAACCACGCGCCGCAGGGCGGCGCAAAAGAAGTTTTGGTGTGAGGTGAGGGTATGGACAGCCTGTCCATGACGGTGGTGGCCAGAATTCGAAGCGATTTCCCCACAAAATTCGGCATTCCCCGCCAGAGCGGCCTGGTAGAGGCCCTCAAGGCCTCCGTCATCTTCGAGCCGGAGTATCGGAACCCGGATGCCCTGCGGGGGCTGGAGGGATTTTCCCACCTCTGGCTCATCTGGCAGTTTTCCGAGGCGGTGCGGGACGGCTGGTCTCCCACCGTGCGCCCGCCCCGCCTGGGCGGAAACACGCGGATGGGCGTGTTCGCCACCCGGTCCCCCTTCCGGCCCAATCCCATCGGCCTGTCCTGTGTCAGGCTGGAGAGGGTGGAGCAACACCCCGCCCTGGGGCCGGTGCTGCTGGTGTCGGGGGCGGACCTGATGGACGGAACCCCCATTTTGGACCTCAAGCCGTATCTCCCCTATGCGGACTGCCGCCCGGAGGCGTCCTGCGGCTTTGCCGGTCCGGACGGGGGGAAGCTGCTGGAGGTGGAATTGCCGGAGCGCCTGCGGGCGCTGGTACCGGAGGAGAAGCGAGAGGCATTGCTGGGCATACTAGCCCGTGATCCGCGCCCCTCCTACCAGCAGGACCCCGGACGGGTCTACGGCATGGATTTCGCCGGGCTCAACATCCGATTTTCTGTGGAGGGGCAGGTGCTCCGCGTCTGCGGGGTCCGGCCCATCCCATAACTACAGCGCAAGAACGCGCCGCGGGGAATTCTCCCGCGGCGCGTCCCTACAACAGATTATTTTACCAGTTGGCGGCCGATGATATCCCGCTGGATCTGGTTGGTGCCCTCAAAGATCTGGAAAATCTTTGCGTCACGCATGAGCTTTTCCACCGGATACTCCTTGGAGTAGCCGTTGCCGCCGAAGATCTGAACGGCGTCGGTGGTCACCTTCATGGCGGCGTCACTGCAAAAGCACTTGGCGACGGCGGTGAGTTTTTTGTCAAAGATGCCGGCGTTGGCCGCGCGGCAGACCGCCCAGACCATCTGACGGGCGGACTGGACCTGCATCTCCATGTCGGCCAGCATGGCGGCGATCACGCCCTTCTTGCAGATGGGCTGGCCGCCGACCACACGCTGCTTGGAGTAGGCCACGGCCTCGTCCAGCGCGGCCTGCGCCAAGCCCACGCAGTTGGCGGAATTGGCGGGGCGGGAGACGTTGAGGATGCGCATGGCGATGCTGAAACCCTCGCCCTCCTCGCCCAGACGGTATTTGTCTGGCAGGCGCATATCGTCGAAGAAGAGGGAGCAGGTGTGCACGTTGCGGAATCCCATCTTGTCCTCGTGGTGGCCGGCGTCAAAGCCGGGGGTACCCTTCGGGATCATGAAGGCGGTAATGCCCTTGGAGCCCTTGGACTTGTCGGTTACGGCAAAGGTCACGACGATATCGGCACAGTCCCCGTTGGTGATGAAGGTCTTGCCGCCGTTGATGATGTATCCGTCGCCGTCCTTACGGGCGGTGGTGGCCATGTCCACCGCATTGGAACCGGCGCCGCTCTCCGTGAGGGCGAAGGCAATGACGCCGCCGGCAGTCATGGCTTCCGCGGCCATATGGCGCTGCTCTTCCGTGCCGGCCAGGCGGAAGGGGGTGAAGCCGAATCCCGTCACCCGGGAGGCAAAGCCTACGTCGCCGCGTGCCAGCTCTTCCCGAATGATGGCGCAGGTCAGATAGTCCAGCCCCAGGCCGCCGTACTCTTCCGGCAGGGTCATCATGGGAACGCCCATATCGATGGCCTTTTTGACCAGATATTCCGGACACTCGCCCAGTTTTTCCGACTCGCGGCAGGGCTCTTTGACTTCCTTCTGTGCAAAGTCGCGGAACAGGTTCCTCAGTTCGATCTGCTCTTCTGTCAGCATGAAATCGAAATCTGTCATTGCCATATGCTCTGTCTCCCCCTTATAAATACTAGAATTTTCAACCGGTGTTTTCCCGATATATACATGATTTATTATACGATTTGCCCAATTTTTTGTATAGTATCAAATGAGTTAAGCGCTGTTCGACCTGATACAAACAGTCGTCCCCCGGCGGACGGTCCATAAAAAACCAAAGGGCGCGCCGCGGAAGTTCCTCCTCCACGGCGCGCCCTTTGCGGTCCTGCGGCAGAAGCGCATCCCGTCAGGCTTTACGCAGTGCCTTGCACTGCCGGATAAATTCCATGGGATGCTGGCTGCGGGCGCAGACCTCCTCCTCACTCATGCCTTGGTCCAGAAAACGAAGGACCACGGTGGACATCGCCTCACCCAGCTCGATGATGTGCCCATCCGGATCGTAGAAGCGCAGGACGCGCTGCCCCCAGGGGTACTCCCTCACCTCATGGAGCAGCTCTACCCCTGCGGCTTTTACACGGGCCGCATCTCCGTCGAAGTCCTGGCTTTCAAAGTAGAGCTCCGCATTATGGGCGCGGTAGACCGTCCGCTCCTCGGGAAAGCCCGCCAGCGCCGAGAATCCCTCCTGGAGTGTGGGGCCGCCTTCGAACACCAGGTTTGCGCCAAAGTCCAGAGCCACCTTCCGGCCCAGCACGGTCTCATAGAAAGAGCGGGATACAGCCATGGAGCGCACGGCAAACAAAGCCCCTTGAAATTCCATAGAAACACCTCCTTCCTGCGGGACGATCATACCACTAAGGCTTCAGCGGCTCCTTGTAAAAACCGGACATGTGGGCAAGGTAGCGCCCCGGGGATACGCCGCAGACTGACTTGAATTCATGGATAAAGTGGGACTGGTCGAAATAGCCCAATTCTTGTGCCAGTCTGGTCAGGGAAGGGGGCCCGGCCTGGAGAGCGCGGATGGCGGCGTTTACCCGAAGTACCTGGAAATAGGCTTTGCAGCCCATGCCGGCCCCCTCACGGAAAAGGCGGGAGAGGTGGCGGGAGCTGTAGCCGGAGGAGGCCGCCAGCGCCTGCTGGGAAGAAAGGCATTTCGATCCCAACAAGGGGAGGACAGGGGATGGTACAGGGTCACGGGCCAGAAGCGCGGCATCCATGCGCGCAGCAAAATCATCCAGATCACTGGCTTGGGAGAAGGCCCCACAGGCCATCACATATAGCTCCGGAGCGGCGTCCTCCAGGGGCCAGGTCCTGTCGGAGAGCTCCCATTGAGGGATGCCGGTGAAAGCGAACAGGCCGCCCGGCCGGAACTCCACGAAAAAACGGGGAGGGCCGACGCCCAGGTCATTGTGGACGGTGACGGCTTGGGTGGTGGGGCCGTACAGCACACCCCTGGGACCGGATGGGAGCAGGGTAAAGACCAGGCAGCCGCTGGCATCCGGGATGAGGACCAGGGGCGGCGGGCTATCCGGGTCCCGCCATTGGCGGGAGCCGCCGGCGGCGCAGTGCTCCGGATGGGGCAGGCAATAGGTATAATGGGCCACATAGGGCCGCAGAGAGGGGTGGGGGGCCAGATAGAGATGGGTGGCGGTCCTGTACATCAGGGTGGAAAAACGATTGGAAAAACACATGCGCTGCACAGCGCCACCTCCTTTGCTGTTGCTGTTATCGTATCACGGACCGCGGGGTCTGTACAGAGAGAAAAAAGTAAGGTAAACTATCAGCAGAAGAAGCAGAACGGGAAAAGGAGCGAATGCTATGAACGAGATCATTCAAAGCCTCTATGCCAGAAAGTCCGTGCGGGCCTACACAGACCGCCCGGTGCCGGCAGAGGTCAAGCGGACGGTACTGGCGGCCGCGGTCCAGGCGCCCACCGCCGGGGGCCAGCAGCTCTATACCATTCTGGACATCACGGACCAGCGCCTTAAGGATACCCTGGCCGAGACCTGTGACCACCAGCCCTTTATCTCCACAGCCCCGGTGGTGCTCATCTTCTGCGCCGACTGCCTCCGGTGGTGGGATGCCTATGCCGAGGCCGGCTGCGATCCCAGGCGCCCCGGACCGGGGGATCTGATGCTGGCGGTGAACGATGCGGTGATCGCGGCACAGAACGCCGTGGTGGCCGCCGAGAGCCTGGGGCTTGGCTCCTGCTATATCGGAGACATTATGGAGCGGTACGAAGAGCACCGGCGGCTGCTCGGACTGCCGGAGTGGGTGTTTCCGGCCTGTATGCTGGTGATGGGCTACCCCACCCGGCAGCAGCGGGAACGAAAGAAAGCGGCACGGTTCGAGCAGCGGTTCATCGTGCAGGAGAACGCCTACTGCCGTCTGGAGGGGACACGGCTGCGGGAAATGTATCGGGGACACACGGGGGCGCAGAGCTTTGAGGACTTCCTCGCCGCATTTTGCAGGCGAAAATATGAATCTGACTTTTCCAGGGAAATGAGCCGCTCCGTGGGGCAATATCTGAAGGACTTTCAAGGGGAGGCGGAGGTGTGATCCATCTTTACTGCGGGGACGGAAAGGGAAAGACCACGGCGGCCATGGGCTTGGCGATGAGGTCGGCCGGGCGGGGAAACCGGGTGGTGGTGGCCCAATTTCTGAAAAACGCGGACAGCGGGGAGCGGGCGGCCTTATCCCTGCTCCCGAGTATCCTGCTGCTGGACGCCCCGGAGATCATGAAGTTCGTCTTTCAGATGACCCCGGAGGAAAAGAAGGCCGAGCGGGAGCGGCAGACCGCTCTCTTTGACGCGGCGGTGACCCTGGCCTCGAGAGAAAGGGCGGGACTTCTGGTGCTGGACGAGATGTGCTCTGCGGTGAACACAGGGATGGTCTCTCTGGAGCGGGTGACGGAATTTCTGGATCATATGCCCGCTGGTCTGGAGGTGGTCCTGACCGGTCGGGACCCGGCCCCCGAGCTGGAGCGCCGGGCGGATTATATCACTGAGATGAGAAAGTGCAAACACCCCTACGATCGGGGGGTGGCGCCCAGGCTGGGCGTGGAGTGGTAGGCGGTGAAACACGCTCTGCCGTAGGGAAAAAGACGGCGCGGGCATCCTGGCGGACAAAACTCGACAGGCTTTTTGAAAACTGTGGAATTGGTAAGACCAATTTTGTTTGAAATCATCAGAAGTTTCGAAAAGTAAGGTTGATTTTTTGTATTTGAATGATATAATTTTAGTCAGCCAACACCGATTTTACTGATGTTACCAAGAAGGATCATCCGAAGGAGGACAATTGAATGGCAAAGTACGTCTACGAATTCTCCGAGGGCAATGGCAGCATGCGTGAGCTGCTGGGCGGCAAGGGCGCCAACCTGGCGGAGATGTCCAATCTGGGCATGCCCGTGCCCCAGGGCTTTACGGTCACCACCGAGGCCTGTACCCAGTATTATAACGATGGCCGCGCCATCAACGCCGATATCCAGGCCGAGATCATGGAGCATCTGGCCAAGCTGGAGGAGAAGACCGGCAAGAAGTTCGGCGATCCCTCCAACCCCCTGCTGGTCTCCGTCCGCTCCGGCGCCCGGGCCTCCATGCCCGGCATGATGGACACCATCCTCAACCTGGGTCTCAACGACATTGCCGTGGAGGGCTTTGCCAAAAAGACCGGCAACCCCCGCTTTGCCTATGATTCTTACCGTCGTTTTATCCAGATGTTTTCCGACGTGGTCATGGAGCTATCCAAGAAGCGTTTTGAGGAGATCATCGACGCCAAAAAGGCCGAGAAGGGCGTCAAGCTGGACACCGAGCTGGATGCCGACGATCTGAAGGATCTGGTGGTCCGCTTCAAGCAGTTTTACAAGGATGAGAAGGGCGAGGAGTTCCCCCAGGAACCCAAGGAGCAGCTCATGGAGGCCGTCAAGGCCGTGTTTCGCTCCTGGGACAACCCCCGGGCCAATGTCTACCGCCGCATGAACGAGATCCCCTATGACTGGGGCACCGCCGTCAACGTCCAGTCCATGGTGTTCGGCAACTCCGGCGACAACTCGGGTACCGGCGTGGCCTTTACCCGCAACCCCGCCACCGGTGAGAAGGCCCTCTTCGGCGAGTACCTCATCAACGCCCAGGGCGAGGACGTGGTGGCCGGTGTGCGGACCCCCTCTCCCATCAGCAAGCTCCAGGAGGAGATGCCCCACGTCTACGAGCAGTTTGCCGACATTGCAAACCGTCTGGAGCAGCATTATAAGGACATGCAGGACATGGAGTTTACCATCGAGGACGGCAAACTCTATATGCTCCAGACCCGCAACGGCAAGCGCACCGCCGCCGCCGCCCTGAAGGTGGCTGTGGACCTGGTGGACGAGGGGATGATCGACGAGAAGGAGGCCGTCCTTCGCGTGGAGCCTAAGCAGCTCGACTCGCTGCTCCACCCCCAGTTTGACCCCGACGCCCTGAAGAAGGCCGAGGTCATCGGCAAGGGCCTGGCCGCCTCTCCCGGCGCGGCCTGCGGCAAGGTGGTCTTTACCGCGGAGGACGCCAAGGAGTGGCATGCCCGGGGCGAGAAGGTGGTCCTGGTCCGCCTGGAGACCTCGCCCGAGGACATTGAGGGTATGCAGGTCGCCCAGGGCATCCTCACCGTCCGCGGCGGTATGACCTCTCACGCCGCCGTGGTGGCCCGCGGCATGGGCACCTGCTGTGTGTCCGGCTGCGGCGACATCGTGGTGGACTACGCAGGCAAAAAATTCTCCCTGGGCGGCAAGGATTACCACGAGGGGGACTACATCTCCATCGACGGCTCCACCGGCAACATCTACGGCGAGGCGATCCCCACCGTGCCCGCCGATGTGGCCTCCGGCAATTTTGGGCGTTTCATGGGCTGGGCCGACAAGTATCGCCAGCTCCAGGTCTATACCAACGCGGACACACCCCGGGATGCCAAGCAGGCCCGCGCCTTCGGCGCCGAGGGCATCGGCCTCACCCGTACAGAGCACATGTTCTTCGAGGAGAGCCGTATCAAAGCGATGCGTGAGATGATCGTGGCCGACAACACCGCCGACCGCGAGAAGGCATTAGCGAAGATCATGCCCTATCAGCAGAGCGACTTCGAGGGCCTTTACGAGGCCATGGAGGGCCGTCCGGTGGTCATCCGCTATCTGGATCCCCCGCTCCATGAGTTCCTGCCCACCAAGGAGGAGGACATCCAGGAGATCGCCTCCGACCTGGGGATTACGGTGGAGAAGCTGAAGAACGTCATCGCCTCTCTCCATGAGTTCAACCCCATGATGGGGCACCGCGGCTGCCGGCTGGCCGTCTCCTACCCCGAGATCGCCCGGATGCAGACCACTGCCGTAATCAATGCGGCCATTGCCGTCACCAAGCGGGGCAAGTACGTCATTGAGCCCCAGATCATGATTCCCCTGGTGGGCGAGGTCAAGGAGCTCAAGTTTGTCAAGGACATCGTGGTGGAGACCGCCGACAAGATCATCAAGGAATCCGGCGTGGATCTCAAGTATGAGGTCGGCACCATGATCGAGATCCCCCGCGCCGCCCTGCTGGCCGACGAGATCGCCACCGAGGCAGAGTTCTTCTCCTTCGGTACCAACGACCTCACGCAGATGACCTTCGGCTTCAGCCGCGATGACGCCGGTAAGTTCCTCAGCTATTACTACGACCAGAAGATCTACGAGTCCGATCCGTTCGCCCACCTGGACCAGAAGGGTGTGGGCAAGCTGGTGAAGATGGCTGCAGAGCTGGGCCGCAAGACCCGCCCCTCCATCCATATGGGTATCTGCGGCGAGCACGGCGGCGATCCCACCTCTGTGGAGTTCTGCCACGCTGTGGGCCTCACCTATGTCTCCTGCTCACCCTTCCGTGTGCCCATTGCCCGTCTGGCCGCCGCGCAGGCCGCCATCAAGAACCCTCGGTAATGAGATAAAAAGAGGCTCCGTGCCGGTGGTGCGGAGCCCCTTTTTATCCCCATACGCAAGAGAACAGGAGGATTTTTTATGGACCTCGATTCCTTTGCCAGCATGTTGGCTTCACAGATGAACCGTCCCGCCGTGCCAATCCGCCAGCAGTTGGACACATTGAAACGGCTGGGCATCCGTTTGACACCGAAACAGGAGGAAGGATTTTTGTCCCAAAGCGCCCGCTATGAGGACCCGGCCTATGCCGCCATCCTGACCGAGCTGGGGGCGGCGGACAGCGACCAGGTATATGCGTTCGACGCCGAAGTGACCCAGCGCTCCACCATGTATCGGGATCTCATTGGAGCGCTGCTGCGGCTCACCGGGGGAGAACTGGACCTCCAAGATGTACGCGAGAGCGGCGAGAACGCCGATTTGGAGGGGCCTGGCGGGACATGGAGGGTGAGCTTTACCCTGAATGGACACCCCTACCAATATGACGCGGACTTTTTAGGGGACTGGCTGGATATGAATGTGCTGGCCTTCCTCAACAGCGCCCTGGAAAAAGAGAAGATCAAAAAGCGCTTTCTTACGGTGGACGACTTCAACATCCAGGGAGTGGTGGTTTTTTTCCGAACCCCGGAGTGGGGCAGATTTTTCAGCGCGGGAACGCAGCTCGCCGTCAAGGGCTGCTGAAAGGACCCGCGGAGGCGTTCGCCTCCGCGGGTCCTTTTTGTAATGCGAAAACCTCCGACTGAACCGGTGGGTATCTATTGGCGGCTGGAAGGGAGATGCCTGCTTCCCCACATCCGCGGGAAAGGATCGGCAGAACCCCGTTATGTGACGAAAAAGCCGAAAAATCACGGTGATATCCTCCTTTACATCTTTGGTGTGGATGTGATATAATACCCTCGATATTTTGTGACGTAATATCCAAAACCACGAAAGGAGGCAAAACGGTGGAAGAGCTGGAAGAACTGAAAAAGCGCCTGGAGGAGGAGCGGCCCATGGTTTGGGACGGCTTTCCGGATATTGGGCTTTACATGGATCAGGTGATCTCCTACGTCTCCCGCCAGCTCATCACCTATGACGGAGGAGAGACCCTCACCCCGGCCATGGTCAATAATTATATTAAGGACGGGCTCCTGCCCAGGGCGGACGGCAAAAAGTACGCCAGGACCCACCTGGCCTACCTGACCGCGATCTGCGCGCTGAAGCAGGTCCTCTCGGTAAAGGAGACCCGGGCGCTCCTGGCTGCAGACCGCAAAGGGAGGACGGCGGAAGAACTGTACGCCATGTTCTACGAGGAACTCTCCCTGGCGCTGGACTGCACGGCGGAGGTGCTGCCGCCGGACCTGCCCGAGGAGGAGCTGCCCCGCCTGGCGCTCCGTTTGGCTCTGCGCAGCTATGCCGACAAGCTGGCCTGTGAACGCATCCTTGGACTGATCACGCCGCCGGAGGTCAAGGCGGAACGCCGCAAAAGATGAATCCAGATAGGCAAAAATGCCTTTTGGGATACAGGAGGTTATCAATAAAATGAACGACTTTGTCATTGTCACCGATTCTTCCGCCGATTTGCCGGAGGACCTGGTCCGGGAGCTGGGCGTGGAGGTACTGCCGCTCTCCTTCACCGTGAAGGGGCAGACCTATCACAATTACCCGGATGACCGGGAGATGGACCCCAAGGTATTTTATAAAATGCTGCGTGACGGCGAGATGGCCACCACCGCCGCCGTCAATGTAGGGGAGTTCACGGCGCTGCTGGAGCCCATGCTGCAGGCGGGAAAGGATGTGTTGATCCTAGCCTTTTCCTCTGGCCTTTCAGCCACCTACCAGTCCTCCGCCATTGCCGTGGAGGAGCTTGCCGCCAAGTACCCGGAGCGCAAGATCTATACGGTGGACACCCTCTGCGCCTCCCTGGGCCAGGGGCTGCTGGTCTGGTACGCCGTGCAGGAGAAGAACAAGGGCGGTAGCATCGAGGCGGTTCGGGACTGGGCGGAGGCCCACAAGCTTAACCTGTGCCACTGGTTTACCGTGGATGATCTCCACTTCCTCAAGCGGGGCGGACGGGTCTCCGCCGCCACCGCCGTGGTGGGAAGCATGCTTCAGATCAAGCCGGTCCTGCATGTGGACAACGAGGGGCACCTCATCAATATGGGCAAGGCCAGAGGGCGTCACGCCTCCCTGACCGCCTTGGTCGACCACATGGAGCAGACTGCCATCGATCCCGGAGCGCAGACCGTATTTATCAGCCACGGTGACTGTCTCGAGGAGGCGGAGCGGGTGGCCGACGATGTGCGCAAACGCTTTGGCGTAAAGGAGATCATCATCAATAATGTGGGCCCGGTCATCGGGGCCCACTCCGGCCCGGGCACAATGGCCCTCTTCTTCATGGGGAGAGAGCGCTGATGGATGCCGTATGGCTGGAGGTCACGGTGGAGACCACCGGAGCGGAGCTGGACAGCCTGTCCGCCAGGCTCACGGGAAACGGCGCCACCGGCCTTGTCATTGAGGACGAGGAGGATTTCAAGTCTTTCCTGGAACAGAACCGGCAGTATTGGGACTATGTGGATGACCAGCTTCTGGAGCGCATGAAGGGAGCGGCCCGCATCAAGTTCTATGTCACCGACGACGCCGACGGACAGGGACAACTGGCGAAGTGGATGGAGGGCATTGACCTGCCCTATACCACCGCAAGGCTCCGGGAGAACGACTGGGCCACAAGCTGGCAGAAGTACTACAAACCCATGGCTGTGGGACAGCGGCTGTATATTGTCCCCGAGTGGGAGCGTGGGGAGGCCGTGCCGGACGGCCGGACGGCGCTGTATCTGAATCCCGGGCTCACCTTTGGTACCGGCTCTCACGCCTCCACCCGGCTGTGCCTGGAGTGGGTGGAGGAGTTTGCCCGGGAGGGGGAGAGTGCTCTGGACCTGGGCTGTGGCAGCGGAATCTTGTCCATCGCGGCCCTGCTGCTGGGCAGCCGGGAGGCCGTAGGCGTGGACATCGATCCCAAAGCGGTGGGTGTAGCCTATGAGAATGCGGCCATGAACGGCATCGGGCGGGACCGTTATACGGTCCGGGCCGGCGACGTGCTCACCGATATGGCGCTGCGGGCGGAGATGGCCCGGCAGAGGTACGATATGGTGCTGGCCAATATCGTGGCCGACGTCATCATTCCCCTGTCTCTTCCTGCGAGAGAGCTGCTGGCCCCCGGTGGGGTATTTCTGTGTTCCGGCATTATCGACACCCGCGCGGAGGAGGTGTGCGCCGCCCTGGAGCGCAATGGCCTCCGTGTAGTGGGCAGAAAGGACCGGGATGGCTGGGTGGCCCTGGCCGCCAAACAGGAAGTGGCGAAGGGATAAGACCGGCCGCCTTCGATTCGGATCTGAACAAAGAGCTTCGGAGATGGCTGTGACCATCTCCGAAGCTCTTTGTGATTTTTTCAGGCTGGGCGACCCCGCTGATCTTTTCCCCAGGCCGCTTCCCATTCCATGAAAAAATGGTATAATAAATCATCATGATCTCTCCGAGGTGAACCCATGAAAGCAGTGGTCAAGCAAGTAGAATTTCCGGCGGGGCGCCGTATCCTGGTCATCAGCGACATCCACGGCAATCTCCCCTGGTTCCAGGCCCTTCTGGCAAAGGCAGGCTTCTCCAGGGAGGATATCCTGGTATTGGTGGGGGATCTGGTGGAAAAGGGGCGGGACAGTCTGGCCACGCTGCGGTACATCATGGAGCTCTCCGCCACCCACACAGTGTACGCTCTGTGCGGCAACTGTGACAATCTGGCGGTGGACTTTATCTATGGTAACGGGGAGCTGGGCCGGGATTTCTATCGCTTCTACCTCAGCGTGTGGGGGGAGAGAGCGCTTATTTTGCAGATGGCCGCGGAGGCGGGGATGGAAGTGAGAGGGCCCGGGGACCTGCCCGGTCTGCGGATGTTGTTGCTGGAGCGATTCCGGTCCGAACTGGAGTTCCTGCGGTCGCTGCCCACCATTCTAGAGTCTGAGCACCTTGTCTTTGTCCATGGCGGGGTGCCCTCCTATGCGCACATGGAGGAGCTGGATGCTTGGCAGTGCATGAAAAATGACGATTTCCTGGGTCAGGGCCGCGTCTTCCCCAAATACTGCGTGGTGGGGCACTGGCCCGTGGCACTCTATCGGGGAGACCGCCTCTGTTCCAATCCCATCATCGAACGGACGCGGAAGATCATCAGCATCGACGGCGGCTGTGTGCTCAAGCGGGACGGACAGCTCAACGCGCTGGTGATCCCGGAGGCGGGCAGCGAGGCGTTCTCCTGGATCAGCTATGACGACTGCCCGGTGAAGACGGCGCTGGACCGGCAGGAAGAAGGGCGGGACGCCGTTGTGATCCACTGGACCGACGACGACGTGGAGGTGTTGGAGCGGGGAGAGGAATTTTCCCTGTGCCGGCAGGCGTCCACGGGCCGGACGTTGGAGGTGCCCACCAAGTATCTGAGGAGGCAAGGGGACCGGGACTGGTGCGAGGACATCAGCGACTATCGCTTGGGGGTGGAGCCGGGAGATGCGCTCTCCATTGTGGAGGAGACCAGCCGGGGTTGTCTCTGCAAGAAAAACGGCGTGACCGGATGGTACTTTGGAGGGCTTGAAACCCCTGGAAAGGGCTGAAAAAAGCCATTGACTTTCCAGAAACGTGCTGATATACTATTATAGCCGCTTTGAATGGGAACAAAGTGCGGAGCGCCCCAGCGCGCACGCGCGGCAGAAAAGAGAGGGATTTCCCTCCTCCCCCGACAGCGAGCCCGTAATGAAGGAGTGAATCAAAAGAATGCATGCGATCATCGAGACCGGCGGTAAGCAGTACAAGGTGGCCGAGGGCGACACCCTCTTCATCGAGAAGCTGAACGCCGAGGCTGGCGAGGCCGTGACCTTCGATAAGGTCCTGGCTGTGCTGGGTGAGGACAAGGCCACCTTCGGTGCCCCCGTGGTGGAGGGTGCGAAAGTCAGCGCTTCCGTTGTGAAGAACGGCAAGGGCAAGAAGGTCATGATCTTCAAGTATAACCCCAAGAAGGGCTACCGCCGTCGCCAGGGCCATCGTCAGCCTTATACCAAGGTGCAGATCGAAAAGATCGAGGCCTGAGTTCAAGTGATCGAGGTCACATTTACTTCCGAGGGCAGCCGGATCACCGGTTTTGAGGTCAAGGGACACAGCGGCCTCGCCCCCGCGGGAGAGGATATCCTCTGTGCAGCCGTCACCAGCGCGGTCCGGCTGGCCGAGTGCGCCGTCAACGACGTGCTGGGTTTGGAAGCCGCGGTGAAGGTGCGGGAAAAGGATGCGTCCATCTCCCTAAAGCTTCCCGGCGGGTTGGGGCAGACCAATGAGAGCACATGTCAGACCCTTCTGACAGCCATGATGGTCTACTTTGCGGACCTGCACGAGGAGTATCCGGATCATATTATTGTCTTAGACATGGAGGTGTAATACCATGCTGAACATCGGTCTTCAGTTTTTCGCCCACAAGAAGGGCGTCGGCTCCACCCGTAACGGCCGTGACTCCGAGTCCAAGCGCCTGGGCGTGAAGCGAGGCGACGGTCAGTTCGTCCTGGCCGGCAATATCCTGGTGCGGCAGCGCGGCACCCATATTCACCCCGGCGTCAACGTGGGCAAGGGCAGCGACGACACCCTGTTCGCCCTCAAGGACGGCAAGGTCAAGTTCGAGCGGCTGGGCAAGGACCGCAAGCAGGTCTCCATTGTGGAGATCGCGCAGTAACCTGGGCATACTAAAGGCCTCGAACGCGCGTCGTTCGGGGCCTTTTCTATGTGTGGGAAAATTGGGAAGAGATACAGGAGGTGTCATCATGCCGGCATTTGTGGATACCGCAAAGATCCTGGTGAAGTCCGGCAAGGGCGGCAACGGAGCCGTGTCCTTTCACCGGGAAAAATATGTGGCCGCGGGCGGACCGGACGGCGGCGACGGCGGACGGGGCGGCGACGTGATCCTGCGGGTGGACGACCATATGTCTACCCTGATGGACTTCCGCTATAAGCGCAAGTATGTGGCCGGAAACGGCATGGACGGCACCGGAAAACGCTGTTCCGGCAGGGATGGGGAGGACATGGTCATCAAGGTGCCTCTGGGCACGGTGGTGCGGGACGCGGCCTCCGGGCAGATCATCTGCGACATGTCCACGCGGGAGCCCTTTGTGCTGGCGCGGGGCGGCAATGGCGGATGGGGCAATAAGCACTTCGCCACCCCTACCCGGCAGGTCCCCAACTTTGCCAAGGCCGGTCTTCCCGGCCAAGAGCGGGAGGTGGTCCTGGAGCTGAAGCTGTTAGCCGACGTGGGTCTGGTGGGGTTTCCCAATGTGGGGAAATCCACGCTCCTTTCCGTGGTGTCCAAGGCCCGGCCCAAGATCGCAGACTACCATTTTACCACCCTCTTTCCCAATCTGGGCGTGGTCTATGTGGACGAGGGGGTCTCCTTCGTCATGGCCGATATCCCGGGCATCATCGAGGGCGCCGCAGAGGGAGCCGGACTGGGGCATGACTTCCTCCGGCACGTGGACCGCTGTCGTCTGCTCATCCATATCGTGGATGTATCCGGCCGGGAGGGCAGAGACCCGGTGGAGGACTTTGAGACCATCAATGAGGAGCTCCGGCAGTACAGTCCCGAGCTGGCCTCCCGCCCCATGCTGGTGGCGGGCAACAAGGCGGACATTGCAGAGGACCCCGCCCTGCTGGAGAGGCTCAAGGCACATGTGGAGGAGCATGGGATGCGCTTCTTTACGCTCTCCGCCGCCACCCACCAGGGGGTGGAGGAGCTGATGCGCGCCGCAGCCGGAGAGCTTGCCGGACTGCCCCCCATCACCGTGTATGAACCCGACTATGTACCCGCTCCGCCGGAGATCGATACCAGCGGAGAGGTGAGCATCGAGAAGGTGGACGATGTGTGGATGGTGGATGGGCCCTGGCTCCAGCGGCTGATGGCCAATGTCAATTTTGGAGATGTGGAGTCTCGAAACTGGTTTGATCGTATTCTGAGGGAGTCCGGCCTCTTTGACCGGATGGAGGCCGAGGGCGTCCGGGACGGAGACACCGTGTGCCTCTATAATCTGGAATTTGAATATCAGAGATAAATGAGATCGTCCAAAAAGTGGGGAATCCACTTTTTAAGAAGGGCCGCTCCCCAACGGGGAGCGGCCCTCAGTCTTACGATGGGATCTCAAACTCCTGCACGCCCATATAGCCTGGGGCGATCTCATACTTTTCAAACAGGACCACCGGACGGCCCGCCTCATTCAGGTAAAAGGGCTGGTTGTCCCGGATGGAGGTAAATGCCTCGCTGTAGTCGTCGCCGCCCCAGTAAACATGGTCGGGGTCCTGACTGCGCTGGGCGATCTGTTCCCGTACAGAGGCGTTGACGATCTCCTTCCAGTCGGGGCCGAGCAGATCCCGAAGGGTCAGCTCCTTTCCGCTTTCCAGATCGATGCTGTAGGGATAGAGCTGCTGGAAGGCGGTGGCCTGGGTCTCTGTTTCCGTGATCAGGAAAGAGAGATACCGGTCATTTTGACATTTGATCTCATAGTCCACATCGATGATAACGGGCATAAAGTCTTCCACCTCGCCCCCGGTGGCGATATAGGCCGCCCTGGCCGACCGCGCCCTCTCCTCCGCCTCGTCCAGAAGGGACTGGATGCGGGTGGATATCTCGGTGTTGATGCGCTGCTCCAGCGCAGTGTGGCCGGTGTTCTCCAGGGCCGGGAGACGCACGTCGATGAGGTGCTCCTGGTCCTCAATCTGATATTCCGCAACGGTAAAAATGCGGGCGAGCCGGCCCAGCACCGGCACCTCATATACCGCCTGGGCAAAGGTGGGGCTGGTATTGACCAGAAGGACAAAGCAGGCGCAGCTGGCCAGGGCTGTGCCCAGGCTCCGGCGCAGGGCGTGCCTGCTCCGGCGGGCCTGGTCGCCCGCCCGGACGGCGGTGGCCACCGCAAAGGCCAGCTCTTCCGGCGGCTCCACACTGTGATAACGCTCTTTCGCGCGCTCCAATTCAGGATTCATGTTCGATCTCCTCTCCGGTCATTTCCTTGAGTTTCTTGAGAGCCTTGTAAAGCCGGGACTTTACTGTATTCAGGTTCGTCCCTGTGCACTGGGCGATCTCTTCCAGTTTCATGTCTTCAAAAAAACGCAGCCGGATCACCGCCTGTTCACGGGGGGAGAGCTTGCCGATGGCATCATAGAGGTCCAGGCGCTCTCCCGGGTCCCGCCCTTCGGCCGCGCGCTCGTCCAGGGACGTTTCAAGGGGGACAAGTCTCCGGCTCTGCCGGAAGTGGTTCATGCACTCATTGAGTAAGATCCGATAAAACCAGGTCTTGAGATAGGCGGGTTCCCGCAGCGTGTCCACCTTGGTGAGGGCTTTTACGACGGCCTCCTGGACCACATCCAGGGCTGCATCCCGATTTTGGACATAACTGAACGCCAGGCGGTAAAAATCCGTCTGTCCGGCTGTGATATGGTCCACCAGGAGCTGGCGGGTGTCCGGGGCGGTCGATCTCAAAGGGGCGGCAGCTTCTTTCTCTGTTAGGATAGGGCGCATCCATGGCCGTGGATGGCGAGGCGAAAGGTCCGCAATGGGCAGGGGTGGCCTATTCGCTGACGGTGTGCGTGCGCAGGACCTCCAGCCAGCGCTGATAGGCAGACTTGGTGAGGTGGACGCCGTCAGTGCTCTCCTCCGGGCACAGCGCGCCGTCATCGCCTGCAAAGGCGGCGTGGAGATCCACCAGGTAGACCTCTTTCTCCGCGGCCAGCTCGGCGATGAGGGCATTGTAGGTCTCTACCTTGTCATTGGTGAGATAAGCATGGCTGGCCGATTTTTCCGCGGTCACAGGCAGAAGGGTCTGCAAATAGATCTGTGCGTCCGGCTGTGCATCCCGCACCAGATCGAGCAACTCCCCGTAGGCTTTGTAGAACCTCTGGTCATTATACCAGCCCAACTCATTCACGCCCAGAAGCAGATAGACCTTCCCATAGGTTTTGGTGCCCAGGGCCTCCAGGGGAGTCACCTTGCCGCTGTCGGTCTTGATGACTTTGTCGGTACGGATGGACTGCACGGTAAGGCCCTTATAGGCTAGGTTGTCGGCGCCCCGGATACCGCTGTAGAGGAGCAGGCCGTCGGTGAGGGAATCCCCCAGGAAAGCGGCGTCGGAGAACCAGGAAGCCTCGGCGGGGTCGGAGGCGGGAACGGGGACGGTGTAGTCATAAGGAGCGGACGGATGCGTCTCCCGGGCAGGGAGAGAGGTAGGGACAGGGAATGGGGTAGGAACCGGGGTGGGGGAGGGCGTCTGGGTGACAGCGGGGACCGGTTCCGGAAGCATGGGCGCTTCTGCGCCCTGGCCGGGAGAGAGCAGAGAGCGCCCACCCACCAGGGTGAGGGAGATCAGGAGCACGGCAACGGGGAGGCGGAGCGCAGAGCGGTTCCGCCGGGCGGTCCGCTTGCCGGAAGTGTTTTTGGAGGTCTGGACCATGGGAGTTCCCGTCCTTTCGTGTTTCTGATGATTAGACACGACAGGGGGAGAAAAAGTTTGCCTGAAAAAATAAAAAAAGAGGAAAAAAGAGCAGCCTTTGCAGCGCAAGGGAAAGGTATGCCCAATGGCGGGGATAAAGAGGAAGATACGACTGCAGTCGTATCTTTCTTTTGGCGCAACGCGTCCCAAGGCCGCCAAATTAAAAAAAGAAAGACACGACATATGTCGTGTCTTTCTTTTCCTGGAGCAGGTGACGAGGCTCGAACTCGCTACCTCCACCTTGGCAAGGTGGCGCTCTACCAGATGAGCTACACCTGC
>NZ_JBCOAQ010000025.1:0-46935 GCF_040226735.1 Intestinimonas sp. RTP31139st1_F5_RTP31139_211217
CTGTCGGGGCCCGCCGCCTTTTTATGTCACTTTTTAATTTTCGTCTGCCGCCGCGTCGTATACAGTACGCCCGCCCGGGGCAACCGCCCCGGTGCCAGCCACAGGCTGCTGTACGCCTGCGGCAGCCGCGCGGAACCGCGCGCGGGAGCGCTTGATCTCGTCGTATGCCTCGCTGACGGCCTCTTCGGTACGCCGAAGGGCGTCCTCACAGTACTCGTTGGCGGCCCGGCGCAGCTCCCGGCTGCGGTCCTCCGCCACCTTGACCATCTCATTGGACTTCTGCTTGGCCTGGGCCAGCAGTTCGTCCTCCGCCAGCATCTGCCGCGCCTTCTCCTCCGCCTGCTTGCGGATGAGCTCCGCCTCCCGCTTCGCGGAGGCGATATAGTCCGCCCGGGCGGCCAGGAGCTTCTTGGCCTCCCCCAGCTCCATGGGGAACTGGGCCTTGATATCGTCCAGCAGGTCCAGGGCCTTGTCCCGCTCGATGATGCACTTCTCACTGCTCAGCGGCACACTTTTCGCCTCGTCAATCATGGCAAAAAGCATATCCACCAATTCTTCCACACCGGTCGCCATCAGCCATCCCTCCTGCTTTCTTCCGTTTTCTTTTTCACATCCTGGATGATCTCCCTGGGCAGGAAATCGCTCAGCTCCACGCCATAGCGCACCATTTCCTTCACGACCGTGGAGCTCAGATAGGTATACTTCTCGTGCGAAGGCAGGAACATGGTGTCCACATTGGGATTCAGCTTCCGGTTGATGACCGACATCTGGACCTCCGCTTCGAAGTCGGAGACCGCGCGCAGGCCCTTGACGATCACTCTCGCCCGGCGCTGCTTGGCATACTCCGCCAGCAGGATGGAGGAGGCATCCACCTCCACATTGGGGAGCTGGGACACCACTCTGCGGATCAGCTCCACCCGCTCCTCCGGGGTGAAGAGCCCGTTCTTTTGGGAGTTCACCATCACGCAGACGATCAGTTTGTCAAAACACAGGGCCGCCCGCTTGATGATGTTCAGATGTCCCAGGGTGATGGGATCAAAACTGCCGGGATAAATCGCGATCTTCATTGGTCCTTGCCCCCTTGGAGGGAATGGTCAATCGGCGTCACGGCGATACACCGTGAGCTTGATCTTGCCGTAGCGGTAGTCTTTTCCCCTTGTATAAGGGCTTTTCAACTCCGGAAGTACCTGTTCCACCGCACTTTCGCAGACCATTATACCATTTTCCGACAGGATGTCAATCGCCGCAATGGACTCCAGCGCCTTTTCCAATAATCCACTGCCATAGGGCGGGTCCAACAGGATGAGGTCGAATTTCTCCCCGCAGCGGGTAAGATAGGCCAGATAGTCCCCCTGAATCACCTGAGCCCGTTCCTGGAGCGCGCACCAAGTCAGGTTCTCCCGGATCAGGGCCGCAGCCTCTTTCCGGAGGTCCACAAAGGTGCATCGATCCGCCCCCCTGGAGAGGCACTCAATTCCCAATTGACCGGTGCCGGCGAAGAGATCCAGCACCCGCCGCCCCTCGATGTCAAATTGGATGATGTTGAAAAGCCCCTCTTTCACCCGGTCGGTGGTGGGGCGGGTCTCCCTGCCCTGGAGTTCCTTCAGCTTGCGCCCCTTGGCGGAGCCTGTAATCACGCGCATGTTCCCGCACGCTCCTTTTTCATTACTTGCCCCGGGCCCCCTCAGGTCCCGGGCAGTTTGGACACACCGTCCCATCGGTATGCCTCCGCAGTGGCTTCCGGCACCGACGTCTCGTCCCACTGGTGATCGCTCTCCCGCATCGCCCGGCTGGTCACATTGAAATAGCGGTGGGTCCGCCGGGCCACGGCGGACGGAGAGGCCCATGCCGCCCCGCCCGAGGGGTCATCCCAGGTGGGGTCCACGCAGTACCACTCCCCGTCCAGCCTCACCATGTTCCAGGCGTGGTCCGAGGTGGACTGGAAGGAGGCCCCCACCACGGTGATGCACTCCACGCCGGCCAGGTCCATCAGGAGCTGGAAGGTGGTGGCGTAACCCAGGCAGATCCCATAACCGCCCACCAGCATCCCATAGGGGTCCCGGTTCCCCTCCCGTCCGGCGTGGTCCGGATCATCATAGACCGTCTGGTCGTATTCTCCCCACTCTACCAGCCAGTCATGTATGGCCAGCTCCTTCTGAAAATCGCTCATGCCGTCGGAAACACATTCGTCCAGCACCTCGCGGCACCGGGCCAGGATGTCCGCGTCCCGTTCCGAAAGTCCGGCGGCATCTCCGCTCTCCCAGGCCCGGCGGATGGCCTCGGTGTCATATAGGGTCATATCCGTCTCGTTGGGCGGCTTGAACCCGGCATCCCCATCGTTCTCCGCCGGAGGGCCGGACGCTGGTGCGGCGCCCCCGCCTTCCAGACATCCGTAGAAAGCCGCCTCCGCCGCCGGCATATCCTCGCAGACGATCAGCGCCGCGTACCGCCCCTTCACCAGCGCTCTGCCCTCATCCAGCAGCTTCGCCTGGTCGGGGAAATAGCCGAAGAAGTCCCCCTGCCTCTCTATGAGGTAGTCCTCCATCCGTGCCTTCAGTCCGTTGGCGTCGTCGTCCTCCTCCATCAGCACCACCGCGATCTCCCGGACATCCGCCCCGGAAGCGGTGTAGACCGCCGCGTCCTCCCAGACACCCTCCAGATCATAGTGTTCAGCCAAGTAGTCGCCCCGCTCCGCGGCCTCCAGGCTCGTCAAGGAAAGCGCCTCCCCCTGGCTGTCACAGATGGCCCGGGCAATCTGCTCCGGGGTGGGAGCGGCCTCCGGCTCCCCTGCGCCGCCGCAGGCGCCCAGCAGCAGGCCCAGCAGCAGACCCGGCAGCAGCATATCCATCCTTCTCATGGGGTCTCCCCCGGAAGGCGGAAATAATCGTATACGGCGCGGGCTGTGTGTTTCGGCACCGCGGCTTCCAGCTCCGTCAAAGAGGCCGACCGGATCGCCTTGACGCTCTTGAAATGCCTGAGGAGTTCCGTCCGGCGCTTTTCCCCCACGCCGGGGATCCTGTCCAGCACGGAGCCCCGGACCTGCTTGGATTGCTGGAGGCGCTGAAATTCAATGGCAAAACGGTGGGTCTCCTCCTGGATGCGCCCCACCAGGGCGAACACCGCCGGGATCTGCTGGATACCGATCTCCCCGCCCGCCGGATCCACCAGCGCACGGGTCCGGTGCCGGTCGTCCTTCACCATGCCAAACACGGGAATGGAGAGCTGGTTCTCCTCCAGGACCCGCAGGGCCACCCTGGCGTGGTTCTCACCGCCGTCGATGAAAAGAAGGTCGGGGAGAGCGCCGAATTTTTCGTCCCCATCCAGGTACCGCCGGAAGCGCCGGGTGAGCACCTGCTCCATGGAGCCGTAGTCGTCGGCGTGCTCCATATCCCGGAGCTTGAAATGCCGGTAGTCCCGCTTCAGGGGACGCCCGTCCACAAAGACCGTCATGGAGGCCACAATATTGGTGTCCCCCGTGTTGGAGATATCATAGGCCTCGATGCGCCTGGGCGCCCGGGGAAGGCCCAGCATCCTTCCCAGGGCCTCCATCAGCTTGGACGCCCGCTCCTCCCGACTGGTGGCCCGCTCCACCTCTTCCACGGCGTTCTTGTTGGCCAGGCGAATGAGATCCATCTTGGCCCCTCTCTGGGGGGTCACCAGACTCACCCGGTGCCCGCACGCCTCTGAAAGCATCCGCATCACCGGCACCTCGTCCTCGATCTCGCAGGGAAGCAGGATCTGCCTGGGGAGGCTCCCCCGGCTGCCATAATACTGCTTTATCAGGGCCGAGACGGTGTCCTCCCGCGCCTCTTCCACTGGGGTCTCAATGAGGTCCATATCCTTGGCGGCCAGGTCCCCATCCGCATAGTGGAGCACCACAAAGCAGCTTTTGGCCTCTCCACGGTGGAACCCCACCACATCGGTATCCGAGAGGGAGCCCGCCACCACCTTCTGCCGCTTGCCCAGCAGTTCGATGGCCCGCATCCGGTCCCGGAGCTCCGCCGCCTTCTCGAACCGCAGTTCCTCCGCGGCGTGCTCCATTTCCGCGCTCAGATCGGAGAGTACCTCATCGTATTTCCCCTCCAGCAGCCGGACCGCCTGATCGATGTTCTCCCGGTAACGGCTCTGGTCCATCTCTTTCCGGCAGTAGCCGTCGCACTGCCCCATGCGGTAATAGAGGCAGGGTCGTTCCTTTCCGATGTCCCGCGGGAACCGTTTCCCGCACACGGGGAGGCGCAGGGCCGCCCTGAGGGCGTCTATGATGGCCTGGCTGGCGCCGCGGCTCCCATAGGGCCCGAAATACCGCGCACCGTCCTCCGCCACCTTATTGGCCAGGGAAAAGCGGGGATATGCTTCCTGCACGGTGAGCCGGATATAAGGATAGCCTTTGTCGTCCTTGAGCAGTATGTTGTATTTGGGCTGATGCCGCTTGATCAGGGAGCACTCCAGCACCAGCGCCTCAAATTCGCTGTCGGCGATGATCACGTCGAAGTGATCGATCTGCGAGACCATGGCACGGGTCTTCTCCGTGTGGGAGGCCAGGTCCGCAAAGTATTGCGACACCCGGTTTTTCAGCGCCTTGGCCTTGCCGACGTAGATGACCTCGTTTTTGGCGTCCTGCATGATGTATACGCCGGGCTTCAGCGGAAGGCCATGGGCCTTTTCTTTCAATTCCTCAAAGGTCAACGAGAACGCACCACCTTATTCTTGCGGCCGCGCCGCCTGCTCCCGCTCCGAAAGCATGGGAGAGTACATCATTATGGCGTGGTTTTCACACACGAACTCCTCCCCTACCGGGACCCCTTCCATATCGAACACTCTGCGGAAGAGCACATTATGGCGGGTGTATCCGCCCCAGTACTCTCCCTGAAAACGGTGCTTCTTCTCATAGACCTCATACCGAAACGCCTGGGGCGCGCTGCACTGCCACGCTCCCTCCAGCTCGGCGTCCATGACCCGGAGCGACAGCCGCCACACATGGGGCGTGTCGTTTCGAATCATCAGGTCCAGATAATTATAAAAACAGGTTGCCCCGCTTCCAAAGGGCTGGGTCCGGTCCGCGTCCGGGAACACATCGTACCCGTGCCGGTGCCGCTCCGTGATCGTAAGGGGGGTATGCAGGGTCATCCAGTAGAGGAGATTGGAACACTGACACAGCCCGCCCCCCACCCCGGGCACCACCTGACCGTTGCGCAGCAGCATCCCCTCCACATAACCCTTTCGGCGGCTTGGGTTCCCGATGCTTCGCCAGTAGGAGAGGGTCTCACCGGGAAGGAGCGTCATTCCATCCAGCCGCGCCACGGCCAGACGCAGGTTTTTCACCTTGTTCTCCTGCATCCACATGTCCACATCCTTGAACCTGCGCATCAGCGGGGTGGCGTGGGCCGCGCACCGATAGGGACACGGGGGATCCGTACGCCGGCGGGCAAAGGACACGCCGCCCAGCCGCCACCAGACCCATCGGCGGGCACGAAAATACCGGGCCCCCAACCACAGCCGCAGCGCTCTGCGCCGGACCGGCACCGGCGTCATCCCTTCCCGCATCACAGTCCCCTCCTCTTTTTCTCCAAAAAACGCTTCTGATACTTCAGATTGGCCACTTCTGTGACCTTCCGGCTGGCCGAGAAGTTGCACGCGCCTCCCACCACCCCCACGATGGCGGTCCCCTGGATGAATTTTACCACCAGCATGGCGTTGGAGAGGGCTTTGGAGGTTTCTCGCATCTGGGTGTCCAGGTCGAACCACGGTCCCTCTCCGTGGTCCACAGACCGCCCGAAGTCATCCGCCCGGCGGCTAAAGGCGGCGCGTTCCGGCCCTCTGGTGAGCGCCGCGCTGAGGAGCAGCAGGATATAGTACCGCTCCTGGGGCGTATCATAGGCAAACCCGTAGCGGACGGCGGTCTGGTAGACCGCCCGCAGCAGAATGGACATCAGGATGGGGATATCGGGCAGGCCCATTCCCGCCAGCCCCAGCGCACAGCCCTCCGCCGTGGCCATAGCGGTGGTAGCCGCGCCACTCAGGACCGCGCTCTTGTGGAAGGCGCGCACGCTCCGGGCGTCCGGGTCCTTTCCCAGATAATACTCCTTGATGTACCGGTCTGCCCGCAGCCTTTTTTCCGGAATGGTCTTACCCAGCAGCCCAGTCCCCCGCTTGAAAATGACCTGAAATGCCGTATAAAAGGCGGCGTCCATGGTCTCCATCAGCTTTTCCGGTATCTTGGATTCGATCTTTTCCCTCAGGCCCGTCTTGAGGGCGGAGCCCCCTCCGCTCTCCCGGAACAGGCGGTCCTCCCGGCGGCGGATGCGGTCCAGCTGCCGGTTATATGGATTGCGTAAACTGCTCATACCGTCACGACCCAAATATTAAAAAAAGCGCCGCAATGCGGCGCTTTTCCTGTGGCGAAAACCTTACTCCGAGAAGTTGCTGGAGATCAGCTCGATGAGCGCCTCGACGGCTTCCTTCTCGTCGGGCCCGTCCGCGATCAGATTGATGGCGGTCCCCTTGACGATGCCCAGAGAGAGGACACCCAGCAGGCTCTTGGCATTCACCCTGCGCTCGTCCTTCTCCACCCAGATGGAGCTCTTGAACTCGTTGGCCTTCTGGATAAAGAATGTAGCAGGCCTAGCATGGAGACCAACCTGATTGTTCACGACAGCCTCTTTGATATACAATTGTGTTCCCCCCTCAAGCAAAGCATTGTTTGCGTATCTAGCATACCAAATTTAGTCTCACCCGTCAATGACATTTTGCACAAATTCACGGACTCAGGCGTGAGAAAATCAAGGCCTAAATCCGCGGGATGCTGGGAAAGTTGACAAATCGTCCGATCCGTCCGGTCTTTTCCCCGCCCTGTTTTCGTACGGACGGTCTCCCCGGCCCCGTCGGCACCCTATTTCAGCTCCACCACCGTCACGCCGTCCTCGCCCTCGCCATAGCGGCCGGGGCGGAAAGATTTGACATATCTGCTCCGTTTCAGGTGGTCCCGGACCGCCTTCCGGACCGCCCCGGTTCCCTTTCCGTGGATCACCGTGACGGTCTCCAGCCGCCCCATAACGGCGCTGTCCAGAAAACGGTCCAGCACCAGCAGGGCTTCGTCGGTCATCATGCCCCGCAGGTCCACCTCGGGGGAGGCCCCCAGCGCGCGTAGCTTGTGTTCCGCCCTCTGGGCGATGTGGGCAGCCTGCTTTTTCCCATCCCCCGCGTCCTCCACCACGCGGACCTCCTCCTGCTTCGCCGTGATCTTCAGGATGCCGGCCTGAAGCTGGAGTCCGCCGTCTTTATTGACCGCCAAAACCGTGGCGCGGGTGCCCATCTTTACCAGCTCCACCGTGTCCCCTGCCTTGGCCGGCCGGGTGGGCGGCGGGACGGGCAGTTCCTTGTGCCCGCCCAAGGCGTCCTCCGCCTCGTTGAGCCGCCGGCGGAGCCCCGCCCTGCGGTCGTTCTGCTCCTGCCAGCTGGCCTCTTTCTCCTGGCGTCTGCGCATATCGTTGAGCTCGGCAAAGACCTGATCCGCCGTCCGCCTGGCCTCGTCCAGGATCGCTCTGGCCTCCGCCTGGGCCTTCTGCACCTCTTTGTCCCGCTCCATCTCCAGGCGCTGGCGGTACTCCCTGGCGGTTTTTGCAGCGTCCTCCATCTCCCGGCGCAGCTTTCGCGCCTCTTCTTTCTCCCGCTCCATCTCCTGCCGCTGGCGGTCCAGCTGTGTGAGCACATCCTCAAAGCGGACATTCTCTGCGTCGATCCGGGCTGCGGCCTGATCGATGATGCTCTGCGGTAGCCCCAGCCGCTTGGAGATGGCAAAGGCGTTGGACTTGCCGGGTATCCCGATGAGGAGGCGGTAGGTGGGAGCCAGGGTCTCCACGTCGAACTCGCAGGAGGCGTTTTCCACCCCCGGCGTGGTCATGGCATAGACCTTGAGCTCGGCATAGTGGGTGGTGGCGCACACCAGAGCGCCCCGCTTCCGGGCGGACTCAATGACGGCTGCTGCCAGAGCGGCACCCTCCACCGGATCGGTGCCCGCCCCCAACTCGTCAAAAAGGATGAGGGAACCCGGCCCGCACGCCTCCAGGATCCCCACGATGTTGGTCATGTGAGAGGAGAAGGTGGACAGGTTCTGTGCAATGGACTGCTCATCGCCGATGTCGGCCAGCACGTGGTCAAAGATCACAATGCTGCTGTCATCCCCCACAGGGATGTGCAGGCCACACTGGGCCATGAGGATGAGCAGACCCATGGTCTTCAGCGTCACGGTCTTTCCGCCGGTGTTGGGCCCGGTGATTACAAGCGTGTCGAAGTCCCCGCCCAGGCGCAGGTCGTTGGCCACCGCTTTGTCGGGCGGCAGTAGGGGATGCCGTGCTTTTTTCAGATCGATCCCCCTGGCCGCCAGCCTGGGCGCGGAGCAGTGGAGCCGGCTGGAGAGCCGGGCCCGGGCAAAGATGCCGTCGAGGAGCACCAGCAGATCGTAATTCTGGGCGATGTCCTCCCTGTGGGCGGCGCACTCGGCGGAGAGTTCCCGCAGGATGCGTTCGATCTCCTTCTCCTCCCTGGCCTGGAGCTCCCGGAGCTCATTGTTGGTCTTGACCACGCCCATGGGCTCAATGAAAAAGGTCCCGCCGGAGCCGGACACGTCATGGACCAGGCCGGGGATCTCGTTCTTGCACTCCGACCGCACCGGCACCACATACCGCCCGGAACGCATGGTGATGATGGACTCCTGCAGATATTTGGACTGAGAGGAGGAGATGAGCTTTTGCAGGATATCCCGCACCTTGGAGGAACAGGCCCGGATATGGCGGCGGATATCGGCCAGTTCGGGGCTGGCCGCGTCGGCGATCTCCTCCTCCGAGAGGATGGCTCCGCTGATCTTTTCCTCCAGAAAACGGTTCGGCGCCAGGGAGGCGAAAAGATGGTCGATGCAGGTTTTGGCGCTGCCCTCCCCGGAGGCGTATTCCCTGGCGGCCCGGGCGCAGCGCAGGAGCGCGGCGATGTCCAGCAGTTCCTTGGTGTTCAGCGCCCCTCCCATATCGGCCCGCTGGAGGGACGCTCCCACAGGGCGGACGCCGGACAGTGAGGGGCTCCCCCGTAGGACAATCATCCCCAGCGCGGCGGAGGTCTCCTCCAGGCGGCGGCGCACATCGTCGGCATCGGTCAGCGGGCGCAGGGCGCGGCAGCGATCCTTCCCCTCCTCCGTCTGGGCCTGCCCGGCCAACAACTCCAGCACCCTGGGCAGTTCCAGAGTCTGGATGGATTTTTCAAACAGATCGGTCATGTAGTTACCTCTTTGCAGGTTTTGCCTTCCATTGATTTTCCATATCGGTTTCTCCGCCTGTGGGAGGCCCTTACAGCAGCTCCAGCCCCAAGGTGAGCACCGCCCGGCCCCCGACACGGATCTTGACGCTTCCGTCGCCCTCCTCCAGCCGGCTCAGGATCTCCGAGGGTTTGCCCATATGCTCCCCCTGCAGGAAGCGGCTCTCGTCTCCAGGGCGGAGCTTCCCCTGGCGGTAGAGGTAATAGGTCAGGGCGCCGTTGGAGGTGCCTGTGGCCGCCTCCTCTGGGATCGCATAGAGGGGGGCAAAATTCCGGCAATGGGCGGTCTCCCCCCGCTCCAGGGACGGCCAGAACATGTGGATGCCCACCACCTGGTAGCGCCGGGAGAGCTCCGTCACCGCCGCCTCGTTCTGTACCGCCGCCTCCAGGGCCTCCCTGGTGCTCACCGGCAGCAGGATGTCGCACAGCCCCGTGCTCACGGCTCTGGGCGCCATATCCGCCGGCATATCATCCAGGCTCAGTCCATAGGCGGCATACAGCTCCCTGGCCTCCTCCTCACGAAAGGTCCTCCCCTCCACCGGAGGGGCCATATCCATCCACACCGCGGTGCGGGAGACCTCAATGCTCAGCTCACCCGCCAGCGTAGAGGCGCCATAGGTGCCTGGGGCCAGGTTTCCCTCCTCCCGCAGCACGGTAAACGCCGCAATGGTGGCGTGCCCGCACAGATCCACCTCTCCCTCAGGGGTAAAATAGCGCAGGCGGAAAGACTCCGGCCCCAGGCGCTTGACAAAGACGGTCTCGGAGTGCTTGAGCTCCGCCGCCAGAGTCTGCATGAAGCCGTCGTCCGGGTAGTCCTCGTCCCGGCCCAGCAGCGCCACTCCCGCCTGGTTGCCGGAAAACTTTCGTGTCGTAAATGCGTCCACAACATATAGTTTCATGACGGCCACCTTCCTTTTTAGCCCATATCGAGCTGTTTATAAAAGTCCAGGGTGCGGAAGCCCCGGTCCAACTGCGTGAGGAGAAAATCCTCGCAGGCCCGGGCCATCAGCGCCATACTCTCCCCATTCATCGAAAAGGAAAAAAGGCGCTTCGGATCTCCATAGACCACATGGCGCATGGCCGCCAGGCTGACGGCGTCCAGAGGCCGGGAGGCGCCCTCCCCCTCACCGCAGGCAGCGCAGCAGAGCACCCCCTCGCCCAGATCCAGCCGCGGCTGCGCCGGCGCCTCCTCGCCGCAGAGCGCGCAGGCGTCCAGCAGCGGTTCGTATCCCGCCACGCACAAAAGCCGGAGCTCAAAGGCGGCTTTTACCAGCGCCGGAGGCTTGTTCAGCCTGTCCAGGGCATATATGGAGTTGAGCAGCAGGGACAGCAGCGCCTGATCCGGCCGTCCCTCCTCGGCCACTGCCTCGGCCACCTCGGCAAAGTAGGAGCACAGGGCCAGCTTCTCCACATCCCTGCGGACCCCCCAAAAGAGCTCCAGCGCCTCCGCCTCGTTGAGGGAAATATAGTCCCGGTACTCAAAAAGCGTCATATCCGACCAGACCAGCAGCTGTGCCGAGGCCGCCAGCGGGCTGTTTCTCCGCCGACAGCCCCGGGCCTTCACCGTGCGCTTGCCCCCTTCCCGGGTGAGGACGGTCAATATCTTGTCGGTTTCCTTGTAGTTGGTCTCCCGCAGGACCAGTCCCTGGGTCACAATGTGCATCCCGTCACCCTTTATGTATGGGCGCGTAAGCGCCCTTGGTAGAACATCGGTCGGGCCGCAAGCCCCACCGGGCAATCAGCCTGCAGCGGGGGTTCAGGCGGTTTTGATCTCGCGCGCTTCCTCCTCCCTGAGCAGGCGGTAAAGCGCGTAGGCCTCCGGCAGACCGGTGGCGAGGAAGAGCTCCCAAAGTGCTTCGCAGTTCATTTTGACAGGCCCCCTTCTCCATTAGGTTGCCTGTTTCCCGCTCTGTTATCAGCGGTAAATTTTCGGACTTATTTTGGTGCCGGTCGCCGGCCCGCCCTCCGTATCCTGTACGGTCTGCGCCCTTCCATATCCGCGCCTTACTCGTCCCGATACCCCACATCGCGGATAAAATTGAGATTGTCGCGCCAGTTTTCCTTGACCTTGACCCATGTCTCCAAAAACACCTTGGTGCCCATAAACGCCTCGATGTCCTTGCGGGCCAGGGTGGATATCTTCTTCAGCATAGCCCCATTTTTTCCGATGATGATACCCTTATGGCTGGCCTTTTCGCAGTAGATGGTAGCGTCGATGTCGATGATCCCGTTCTCCCGCTCGGAAAACTTGGACAGCTCCACCGCGGTGCCGTGCGGGATCTCCTTTTCCAGGCACAGCAGCAGCTTTTCCCGGATGATCTCGGCGCACACCTGCCGCTCGGGCTGGTCCGTGATCATGTCGTCGGGGAAGAGCTGCGGCCCCTCGGGCAGGAACGCGGCGAGCACATTCAACAACTCTTCGACCCCGTCTCCGTTTTTGGCTGAGATTGGCACAATGGCCTGAAAGTCGCACTCGGCCTGATAGACCTGCATGACGGAGAGGAGCTCCTCCTTTTTCACCGTGTCGATTTTGTTGATGACCAGCACGGCGGGCACGCCCAGCGCCCGGATGCGGGCGATGAGCTCCGCCTCCGGGCCGCCCACATGGGGGATGGGCTCTATCAGCAGCATAACGGCGTCCACATCTGCCACGCTCTCCTTCACCACGCCCACCATATATTCTCCCAGACGGGTCCGGGCCTTGTGGAGGCCGGGGGTATCCATAAAGACATACTGGCACTCGCCCCGGTTGAGAACCGCGCAGATGCGGTTGCGCGTGGTCTGGGGCTTGTTGGTGACGATGGCGATCTTTTCGCCCACCAGGGCGTTGGTCAGGGTGGACTTTCCCACATTGGGGCGGCCCACAATGGAGATCATGCCGGATTTCGTAAGATTCATTTCAGATGATCCTCAACTTTCTTTGTGCGGTTTGAGGTGATTTCCGCTATTTACAGTGTAAGGCTCCAAGCTGCGCCGGTGCCCGCCGCCCCCTCACGGCTCCCCATCCAGCTTCGCAAAGTTTCCCGGATAGAATTGGAGTTCCCGCCGGGTATGGGACGCGCCGGGCCTCATCACATCTGCCTCCGGGATATGCCCAGAGCGCCCAAGATGGTCTCCTCCCGCTCCCGCATCCGGGCCTTCTCGGGGCCGTCGTCCATGTGGTCGTAGCCCAGCAGATGGAGCACGGAGTGAACGGCCAGATAGGCCACCTCCCGCTCAGTCCCGTGGCCGTACTCCTCTCCCTGGGCGCGGGCCCGCTCCAGTGAGATCACCATATCCCCCAGAGGGATCAGGCCGGTCTCCGGGTCGGCATCGGCGGCGCCCTCCGGCGGGCGGCCGGGTACATATTCGAACATGGGAAAGCTCAGCACGTCGGTGGCCCTGTCCACATCCCTCTGCTCCAAATTGATCCTGCGAATGCCCTCGTCGTTGGTGAGGAGCACGTCCACCTCGCAGGGCGCGCCCACGCCCTCAGCCTCCAGAGCGGCCGGAATGACCCGCCGCAGCAGCGTTTCGCAGGCGGCCGTGTCCTCCTCCAGTTCGGATTCGATGATGATCTCGTTGTCCATGGCACTCCACTCCTCTTTTCTCCGGGCTTGCCTATGATTATACACGGTTTTCCGTCTTTTTACCAGTCCTCCATACAAGAATCGGGGCGGGATGATCGGCCTCATCCCGCCCCGCTCACTGGCACACTTCCCCCATCAGCCGCAGCTTTTCCTCCTTGGACAGGCGCTTGACGGCCGCCTCCCGCCGGAGGGCGGCCGATTTTTCCCCGCACGCCTCCCGGTAGACCAGCTCCACCGGGCCGCGGCCCCGGGTATATTTTGCGCCCCGCCCGCTGTTGTGGGCCGCCAAGCGGCGGGGCACATCGTTGGTAATCCCGGTGTAGAGCGTGCCGTCGGCACAGCGGAGGATGTAGACCCAATAGCGTTTCTCCCGTGGGGCGGCCTCACCGTCCATCCCGCTTCCCCTCCGCCGATTTCCGCCGGTGCTCATCCTCCTCATAGGCCTTGATGATCCTCTGGACGATCACATGCCGGACCACATCGGCCCCGCTGAGGCGGCAGATGGCGATATCCTCCACTCCGTTGAGCACCCGCATGGCCTCCCTGAGGCCGGACACCTTGTCGGCAGGCAGGTCGATCTGGGTCACATCACCGGTAATGACGATCTTGGACCCGAAGCCCAGGCGGGTAAGAAACATTTTCATCTGTTCCCGCGAGGTGTTCTGGGCCTCGTCCAGAATGATGAAGGAGTCGTCCAGCGTGCGGCCCCGCATATAGGCCAGGGGGGCCACCTCGATATTGCCCCGCTCCAGATATTTATTGTAGGTCTCGGTCCCCAGCATGTCGAAAAGTGCGTCGTAGAGGGGCCGCAGGTAGGGGTCCACCTTGCTTTGCAGGTCGCCGGGTAGGAAGCCCAGCCGCTCCCCCGCCTCCACGGCGGGCCGGGTGAGGATGATGCGGTTGACCTGGCCCGCCCGGAAGGCCGCAACAGCGGCGGCCACCGCCAGATAGGTCTTGCCCGTGCCCGCCGGGCCGATCCCCAGGGTCACAGTGCTCTTTTTGATGGCGTCCACATACCGCTTCTGCCCCAGCGTCTTGGCCTTGATGGGCTTTCCCTTTGCCGTGACGCACAGTACATCCCGGGCCACCTCGCCAATCTTGTCCTCTTGGCCGGATTTGACCAGTTGGAGGACATAGCGGACATTCTGCTCGTTGATGGGTTCGCCGCGGCCGGACAGCTCCAATAGCCCCTCGATGGCTTTAACGCCATAGATGACGTTCTCCCCGTTCTCGCCGGCGATCTTCAGGCTCCCGTCCCGGTTCACCACCGAGATCGAGAGTTCATGCTCAATGATCTTGATGTTCTCGTCAAAGGAGCCGAAAATGTTGACGGCCTCCTCGACGCGCTCCATACTGACGGTCTGTTCGATCAAATTTTGTCGCTCCTTATTTTTACGCTTCTATCCCGCAGGCAGCGGCTGGGCCGGCGTGGTCTCGCCCACCGTTCCCTCGAAGGTGACCTCCCGGCCGATCTGTTCCCGGCACTCCGCCTTCGCCGTAACGGTCAGGATCCCCTCTGCCTCCCGGGCGGCAAAGCTCAGCTGGACGACCTCGCCGTCCTCTCCCACCAACTTTTCCAGCCGGTCCGCAAGCTGTTCCTCCAGCATGGCCTGGGCCGCATCCGGATCCAGAGCCGCAGGGACCGTCTCATAGGCGCGGTATTCCGTCTTCCGCAGGGCCAGGGGCATCACCCGTCCTCCCGGAAGCGTGAATACGCGGGTCGTGCTTATTTTATCATACCCATCCATGGGAATGCCAGTCTTTCCGAAAAAATTCACGCTGTGGCCCAGGAGGATCAGAGACCAGCCGGTTTCTTTCTCCCCCGTGTATGCTTTCACCTGGGCCTCCAGCGGGATCTCGGCCTCCAGGGTCCGCCATGTCCGGGCGTAGATGTTGCCTCTGGCATGGACCAGGCGCTGCCCGGCATCCACGGTGGCATACTTGGGCTCCTTCAGGTCCACCACGCCGCTGATCAACACCTCGCCTTCCAGCACGGTATCCCCCTCCTGGAAGGAGGGCTGTCCCTCCAGCACCTCCATATGTGTGATGATGCCGGTGGCGGCCGAGATCACATGGGCAGGGGTGGTCTCATCCCGGAGCTCCGGCGTGGGCAGCTTTTCTCGTACCAACACCTCCGCCCTTGTACCGTGGAGGTTTACCGACATCCAAGCCAGGTCCTCCAGGCGGATCAGCGCCTCCTGGCTGATCCGCCTCACATCCAGGCCGGGACCGTAGGCCCCCACCCGCACCCCCTGCCGGGAGAGTTCCGTCAGGATGGCGGCGGTGGGTACTTTCTCGTTTCCGGATACCTCGATGGTGAGGATAAACCGGGAGAGGACGCACACCGCTGCAATCGAGAGCGCCAGACCCAGCAGAAGGGCGTACCGCCTGCGAAACCCGGCCAGGAAGAAGGGAACCCCGGCCCTGCGCTGGGCCGACGCCTCGCACATGACCTTTTCCGCCAGCTCGCCCACCCGTTTGGCATCCCCCCGGGCCACCCGCAGCCGCAAACTGTGCTCGTCCAGCCACTCCAGATCCCAAAATCCTACTCCGCGCTGGGCGCAGAGGTTCAAAAACCGCTCGGGAAAAGCGCCTGTCACCGTAAAAAGAACGCTGCCCCGCAAAAAATTGATGATGGCCTGCATACGCTTCCCTCCGTGTTCCGTTACGCCAGGTCCACCCCGACGATATCTCCCGTGATCAGCAGCTCTACCGCGTTCATCGCCCGGAGCTCCAGATGGGCGCCGCGCACCTTCACAATAAGCTTTCCGCCGCTGATATGGATCTCCTCAGTGCCGTAAGCCAGGATCCCCTTGTGGTTTTCCATCCGAAGCTGATGGTCCCCCAGCAGCTCCACCCGCGGAAGCCCTGCCACCACATCGCCGGGCAGATCGAAGACCTCCGCTGTTTTTTCCAGAAGTCCCTCTTTGCGTCCTTTTTTCTCCATGGCGAGCCCTCCTGTCCTGCTATGTGTATGAAGGGGACCGCGCCGCCTTGCCTGTCCGGCACAAAAATGCGGCTGCTTTTCCGACCTGCTGTGGCCGAAAAAGCAACCGCACGTTTGATTCGCAGGAGAGGCAGGAATGTCCCCGGCCGCCCTCGGAATCCCTCAACTCTTACAAATAATTGACCGCCAGGATAGACGCGCCCAACACGGTCAGCACCACGCCGGTGGCCCGGTTGAGCACAGCGGGGGCCGCCCGGTTGGCAAATTTGGCGGCGATCCGCGCCCAAAGCAGGGTGGAGAGCACGCAAAACAGCAGCACCCCGGGGTCGGGCGCACCGCCGATGGCAAAGTGGCTCACCGCGCCGGTCAATGCCGTAAAGGTCATGATAAACACACTGGTCCCCACAGCCGTTTTGAGCTCATAGCCCAGCACGCTGGTGAGGATCAGCAGCATCATCATACCTCCGCCCGCCCCTACAAAGCCGCAGATGAAGCCGACCAGCATCCCGCACAGAATGGACTGGACTGCCCGCTTTCCCCCACTGACCGTCCCCATCTTCTCCCTGGTGGTCATAACGGGACGCACGATGAACTTGATCCCCAGAAGCAGCGTCATAAAGACGGAAAACCCACCCACGGCGGTGCCGGGCACCAGGCTGGAGATCCAGCTTCCCACCAGGGTGAAGCACAGTACTGTGGCCATCATGATGACGCCGTTTTTTACATCCAGATTCTGATTTCTGCCATAGGTATAAGCACTGACCGCACTGGCCAGAACATCGCTGGCCAGCGCGATGCCCACGGCGCTGTAAGCAGGGACATCCAGGAAGGTGATCAGCATGGGGCTGATCACCGCTGCTGCGCTCATGCCTGCAAAACCGGTGCCCAATCCGGCCCCGATCCCCGCCACAAAACAGATGAAAAATTGGTACAGCATCCTTTTTCCCTCCGGCTCAGAGCGCCGTGCGAATATTGGAGACGATCCGACTTATGGTCTGCCCCATGCGCATCCGTTCCTCTTCCGTGAATCCCATGAACATGGCTGTAAGAACCTCCCTCTGGGCCGCCTGTCCTGCGCGTACCGCCGGTTCCGCCCCCGGACAGAGGGCCAGGTGCACCGTTTTTCGGTTCCCCTCCCGGAACTCGCCCCGCAGATAACCACGCCGTTCCAGCTCCGCCACCGACGCCGACACATGGGATTTTGTAAACTGTTTGCGCTCCACAATATCCCTGGCCGTGTCGAACGCCGGATTGTTGGCCAAAAACAGCAGAATATCCATCTCCATACGGGTCAGGCCGTACGCTTCACACACCGGCTGAATCCGCTGTCCATACAGCCGCTTGGTCAGAGAGCGCAGGTCCCACAGATCGGAAAGGTACATCGGCTCACCTCTTTTGTTCTAAATAGAACTATATGTAAGTATAGTCCTCTTTGGCCATTTGTCAAGCCGAAAACCGCGGGCCGCCCACCGCCGCTACCGCGCCAGCGTATAGCTCCGCAGCGCGCTCCGCCGCACCCGCCACTCCGGAAGGAGCCGGTCCATCGCGGCATAGAAGCCCGCGCCATGATTGGGGTGGAGGAAATGGACCAGCTCATGGAGCGTTACATAATCCAGGAGCTCCTGTGGTACGACCGTTAAGGCCGTGTTCAGCACGATGATTCCCCGAGTCCAGTGGCAGCTCCCCCAGCGGCTGGTCATGAATCTGGCTTTCAGCTCCGGCTTTTTCACCCCCAGAGGCTCCACCAGCGGCCACATACGCTCCAGCGAGGCCCGCAGCACAGGCAGCGCCGCTTCCCGGTCCGGCGGCGCCAGGGGGCCGGGCCCCGCAGCGCGTTCCGCCAGCCGCGCCGCGATCCAATCGGCGCGGCTGCGCACGAAGTCGTCCGCGGCAGTCTTAGGGACCCGCCGGCTGACCGACACATGCACCGAACCGTCGGGCCGCACCCGCAGATTCATATTCTTGACCTTTTTCACCGCAAGCAGGTACTGGATCATTCCTTGCGGCGTGCTCACCGTGCGCAGCTCCTCTACCACTTGTTCTCCACCTTTTCTGCCAACCCCATCAGGTCTCGGAATTCCAGCCGTTCTCCGCCGTCCAGCACGGCGGCACCGGTAAAGACGCCGAACACCTGGTGATGGTCCGGCCGGACCACCTCGGCGCCTGCGCGGGCCGGCATGGGGCGAAAAACCGCCTCAAACCGCCCGTCGTCACTGGCGAGGACCCACGGTGATCTGAAGTCGTCCCTGCCGCCCCGCTGCGGGATCCTGAAATCTACCCGGGAGAGCTTGTGTCCTCTCCCCTGATAGAACAATATATTTTCCGTCGCTGTGCAGGCGTCCCCCAGGCCGCGCCCCAGGTGAAAGCCGAAGGGGGTGCCTCCCAGCAGCCCGGCCGCTGAAGCCCGGTGCCAGGTGTCACGGCAGGTCCATACCCCCCGCCCCCAATCCAGGATGCCGAAGGAGTCCCCCAAGTGAAAGTCGTAGCGCCGCGTGCCCAGCTGCACCGTTCCATCCGCCCGCATGCCATGGATCTTCTGGCTGAAATAGAACTGCCCCGGCCTGTCAAAGGGCACGGAGAGCACCATAGACTCCTCCGGTTCGTCCCGAAGCACGATGTGGGCGTCCAGGGCCGCCCCTTCCCGGAAGGCGTCCATGTGGGCAGTCAGCGTACGGTTCAGGCCGTCGTTGTGGAAAAGGATGCCGTATCCCCGCCCGGATACCGCCGCATTTCCCCGCTCGGAGGTCACCGGAAGCCCGGTGCGCCCCATAGGGAAGGGCCGCCTGGGACACCTGGTCATCTGCCAGCCCTCCCGGAAATCCAGCAGGGAGATAGAATCCAACCCCAGATAAAAGTGATCTGCAATGGTGAGGGCCAGGGCAAAGCCGGGGCCCATCACCAGATAATCGTCCCACTCCCTGCACCCGGTTGGGCCGCCCTTCACCCGGGCCCGGTCATAGACGGGCAGCAGCCGTCTGGCCCAGCCCGGTTCGGTCAGATTTCCCCGCTCATCCAGCAGTGGAATGGCATGCGTGATCTCATGCTGCATGGAGCCTCCTCCTTGTTCCGCGCCGAAGGGGCGCGCTCCACAGGAGGCCCCCTTTTGATCGGGTCCCATTATACCACCCACCGGCTTTTTTGCATAGGACATTCCCTCCTCCGCATAGATTTTCCAGACGGAGGTGGTCCTTTTGCTGTCCAAGCTGCTCTCCCGGCAGGGCGTCCGGGATCTTTTTCTGGGGCTGGCCCTGCTGTGCGCCACGCTGTCCCTCATGCTCTACCCCCAGGACTCTATGTCCGCCGCCCGTGAGGGGCTCAAGCTTTGTTATAATGTGATTATCCCCTCCCTCTTTCCCTTTTTCGTTCTCTCCGCCTTAGTGGTGGATCTTGGTCTGGCCGGTTACATCGGCCGCGCGCTGGAGGGACTCATGCGTCCGCTCTTCAACGTCCCGGGGGCCTGCGCCTCCGCCTTTGTCCTGGGCTTTGTGGGCGGCTACCCCGTAGGGGCCCGGACGGCCCTGAGCCTCTACCAGAAGGGGATGTGCACCAAGACCGAGGCTGAGCGCCTCCTTTCCTTCTGCAACAACTCCGGCCCGGCCTTTATTCTGGGCGTAGTGGGGGCGGGCGTATTCGCCAGCAGCCGGGTGGGCGTCCTCCTCTCCCTGGCGCACGCCGCCGCATCCATCTGTGTGGGGCTGTTTTTCCGATTTTACAGGCGGGGCAAAAAAGGCCGCGAGGCCAGGGTGTCCCCCAAGTTCGAGGCGGAGCGGTTTACCACCGCCTTTACCGGAGCGGTGAAGAACTCCTTCCTCTCCACCTTGAATATCTGTGCCTTTGTGGTCTTTTTTACCGTGGTCATCCGTCTGCTCTTTCTCTCCGGGGCCCTCCCGGCGCTCGCCCGGCTGCTGGGCGTCCTGCTCTCCCCACTGGGTTTTACCCAGGAATGGGCCGAGCGGCTCCTCACCGGGGCCATCGAACTCTCCTCCGGCGTCTGGACCCTCTCCGGCGCGGGTGGCATGGCGGGGCGCATGTCCATGGCGGCCTTCATGCTGGGCTGGGCCGGGCTCTCCGTCCACTGCCAGGTTCTCTCCTTCCTCGGCGGCAGCGGGCTTTCCGTCAGAACTTATATCGCCGGAAAATTCCTCCACGGCGGACTCGCCGCCCTCTTCACCGCCCTGCTGGTACGACTCTTCCCCCTGAAGGAACCAGTGGCCGCCTATTTGGCTGAACAGGTGGAGGGGATCGCCGGCATCGACTTTTCCACCGCCCTTACCATCTCCACAACGGCCGCCTGGGTCATGTGGCTCCTCTTCTTCGGGGCCGCTGCGGCGGCGGTGAGAAAAACCAGTAGAAAAAGGAAACATGCTGTAGTATAATGGCATAGATAGAGAGCTTGAAGATGGGAGTGGCCGCCATGCTGTTTGAGAAAAAGATGGACCCCCGCTGTGCTTACTGCCAGCGCTGCGCTCCTCTGGACGAAGAGAGCGTCATGTGCATCAAAAGGGGGGTGGTTCCGGCGGGCTTCCACTGCCGTGCTTTCAAATATGACCCGCTCAAGCGGGTCCCCCCCCGCCCCGCCGCCCCGGACTTTTCCCGGCTGAAGGACGAGGATTTTGTATTGTAACAGAAGGGGAGCCCTGTCCTTTTTAGGCCGGGCTCCTTTTCTCTTTGATGGAAAGCCGCTTTCGCCTCCCAGCTTCTTTTTACCGCTCCCGTAATCCGGGAGAATGCCCCGGCAATTGCTTCCGCCTTGCAATCGCTCTGCCAGGACGATTAAGATGCAAGGCAGAGAGAAAAGGGACCCGGCGCCGGGGCATGTTCGCAGCGCGCAAACAGGCCTTGGTCGCGCCGAGAAGATAAGGCGCTTCTGGTTTGGAGGGGAAGAAATGAACCGTGTGTTAATCATGAGAGAGAAAGACTTCACAGAAGTGAAGGCATTTTACTGGAAACTCATCGAACAGATGCAGGGCGGCTCATATCTCCCCGGCTGGGAGAAGGGCGTATATCCCTCTGATATATTTTTGCGGGAATCCCTCAGGAACAGGGCGCTTTATATGCTGAAGTGCGACGGAAATTATGCCGCAGCTATGGTCCTTAACCACGAAACCAACGAGGGATATTCCGGTACAGCATGGAAGGTTGATGCGGATAAGCATCAGGTATTGATCGTTCATGCCCTTGGGGTCCTCCCGGCTTTTCAGGGGAAAGGGGTTGCAAAGCATATGGTAAAAGAAGTCATCCGAATCGCGGGGGAGCGCCATCAACGCGCAATCCGGTTGGATGTGCTAAACGGCAATGTGCCTGCGCTGAAGTTGTACGAAAGCATGGGGTTCGAGCATCGCAGGACCACGCAAATGTTTTACGAAGACACCGGCTGGACGGATTATCTATTATACGAACTTGTCTTATAAATGCAGTCAGGGTGCAGTGCTCTGTCTGCTGCGCCGATAAATGTGAAGTTGTAAGGCAGCAAGAAAAGTCGAGAATTTCCATTTTCCTTCTGCGATAATATTTACCGTCAGGAGGTGATACAAGTGACGGAAAAAATTTTGGCTGTACAGCGAATGCAAGACTATATCGACGCTCATTTGACGGAAAAAATCACATTATGCGATCTGTCCAATGCGGCATTGTTTTCTCCTTTTTATTGCGCTCGAATATTCAAGGAGCTGACAGGACTTTCACCGGCGGATTACATCAGGCGGCTTCGGCTGTCGCGTTCCGCATTGCGTCTGCGAGATGATAAACGCAAGGTGGTTGATGTGGCCTATAACATCGGCTATGACAGTGTAGACGGATATCAACGGGCATTTTATAACGAATTCAGATGTAATCCACACGAATACGCAAAATCACCGATTCCGCTTTCACTTTTCACTCCTTATGGCGTTAAATTCAGAAGTTTATGGAAGGAGAATGAAGTTTTGACAAACATTGCTAATGTTTTTATTCAGGTGATTGAAAAACCTGAGCGTAAAGTCATCATTAAACGCGGAGAAAAAGCCAATGAATACTGGAGCTATTGCCAGGAGGTCGGCTGTGATGTGTGGGGGATCCTGACAAGTATGAAGTCCCTTTGCGGTGAGCCTGTTTGCCTGTGGCTGCCAGAAAAGTACCGGGAAAAAGGCACCTCCGAATATGTGCAGGGTGTTGAGACAGCGATTAACTATGATAGTGTTATCCCTGAAGGATTTGATATCATTAAGTTGCCTGCTGCAAAATATCTGATGTTTCAGGGGGAGCCGTTCAAGGAAGAGGATTATTGCAATGCAATTGAGACTGTACAGAATTCTATGAAAAAATATGACCCGTCTACAATCGGTTATGTTTGGGATGATTCCAATCCACGCATTCAGCTGGAACCTCGCGGTGAGCGTGGATATATTGAATTGAAGGCAATTCGTTCTCTTTGATGAGTCCCAATTTGCCGGGCTGATACGTTCCGGGTCTATTTCTATTTATTTCCGCGAGGGTACTCGAAGTGCATGACCCAGCCTGGCGCATTGTCTGCTTTCCAACAAGCCGGGAGCCCGGCCTTTTCAGGCCGGGCTCCTTCCATTTTTTCTGCCGTTCAGTCGTCCCAATCGTCGTGGTCGTCCTCCCAATCATCGTCCCGGTCATCATCGTGGTCGTCGTACCAATCGTCGTATCGGTCGTCCAGATCATCAATCTTATCATCCGTCTGATCCAAAAGACGATCCAGGGCGCGGAATTCCGTGGTCGTCAGCTTACCGTCGCGGTAGGATCGCTCGATCTTATCCTCCAGCCGCTCCAGCTCATCTTCCAGCGTCTCTATTTTCTTCTCAAGCGTTTTCCATGCCTGCGCGCCGTCGGCAGTTTTGAAGTTCCGGACCTCCTGTACCAGCTCATCCGCCCGGTCGTCCAAGCCGCTGATTTCGGAGACATAGCCGTCGTAGGTCGCCCCACCGGAGACTCCGGACTGGGCGTCGGACTCGTCATATCCCACGGTCTTGTCGGCAAGGTTGCCCCAGGCGCTCTTTACACGGTTATCCAGCGCGTCGAGCTTGTCGTTGAGCGCGGTATACTCTTTGCTGCTCAGCCGGTCCTCCTTCCGATCCGTGCCAAGATTTCGGTACTCCGTACTCACATCCCTGCTCACAAGATGGAGGTCCCCGGCAACCGCATTGTACTGCTCCAGGCGCTTGGCATACGTGCCGGCGGGCCGAATGGCCTTGATGTCGGCTTCTATCTCCTTCATCCGGCTTTCCAGCTCATCCACGATCTGTTCATGCTCTTCGTACACGGTCAGCTTGCCGGATTCATTGTCGATGGTCTTGACGCGGAGGTCCTCCAGAGCATCCTTCAGACGGTTGTCCAGCTTGTCGATCTTGGTGGTGAGGACGTTGAAATCCGCCGTTTCCATCTCGCCGTCCCGGTACTGCCGGTTGACGAGCTGGGCAAACTCGTAGAGGTCCTCCCGAATGTCTTCGATGGTATCGCTGTGGAGATCATACTGGTCGCGGCGGCCGGCATAGGTGGAGGCCGCCTTCAGGTCGTTGACCGCCTGCTCCGCCTCCTCTGCCCGCACAGTAAGCTTCTCCAGCGTGAGATCCTCCGGCTTGGTATCGGTCCGGGTATAGAGGCTGATGGTCTGCGTTTTTCCATTCCACTCCACATCCAGGTCCATTACGTTGCCCAGCGCCCGGATGGGGAGATAGGTGGTGCCCTCATAGGTGATCGGGTAGACAACATCGCCATTCTTGTCCAGCAGGGTCTGATCTTTGCCGTCCACCGTCACCGTAATATCGGGGCGCAGGTCGGCGCTGACGCGCTCTGCAACAGTGGTGGCGCCCGCGCCCAGGACCATGGCTCCTGCCAGCGCAGCGGCGAGTACGGGAACTCTCAGATTCTTTTTCATCGGGTTTCCTTCCTTTCCTGTGTTGATCGGCGCCACAGGCGCCCCTCGGGGTGTCGTTTGCTTTCCCTTTCACCCCAATAACGCGGTGGAGGCCCGCTTTATCGCATCTACACAGAAATTTTTTCAGAATCCTAAACGAAGCGGGGAGGCGCTGGAGCGCCTCCCCGCTTCGTTTATCTTTCGCTCAGGCGGACGGCAAACGCCTCCGCCCGCTCCTGCTGTTCCGGCAGAAGAGGCACGGCAAAATCCGCCCCGTATTCGGCCTCCAGCACCAGCGTGGCCCGCCCTCTTGGGCCCGCCCGCCGCATCTCAGTCCCCGCCAGACGGTCCCACGCCAAATAGACCGCCTCCACACCGTAAAAATCCATCCGGAGTCCCACCACGCCGCGATCCATCTTTGCCAGAAAATACTCCGGCTTCTGCCTTCTTCGCAGGGCAGCCCCATAGCTCCGGCCCCGGAGCCACAGACTGTCCCGGATCTCTTCCCCAAACCGGTAGCACAGCTTTGCCATGTGGTACATGGCAAAGCTGTCCTCTCGGAGCCGCTCCAGCGCCTCCGTGGGGGGATGCGCCTGTCTGGGCCGGAAGTCCGGCGGATTCCCCAGCAGCAGATTCAGCACCGGAAGGAGCACATCCTCCTTCGTCTTGTTATATCGGAAGTCGACCTGTTTCTGGACGTGGTCCTGTCGTAGCGCCACCGCCGCACTGCACGCCAGGAGCCGCACTCCATATGTCAATTCCGTCACCTCTCCGCGCCGGATCAGTGTGCGCTCCAAGTCTCCGTCCCCGTCATCGCACAGGAGCAGTACCTCTTCCCCCAGCCATGCCGTCAGGTATTCCATACCGGACACATGCTGGTGCAGTTTGGGGATATAGGTCACATGCTCCGGGGCCAGGATGCAAGCGTCGGCCGTCCGTCCTCTCTGACTCCCATTTTTCCTCCTCCTCCCCCGGGGACGGTATGTGCAGCCACATCCATCCCCCAGGCAAGGCCCAGTATATCACGCTTCGCGTAGAAAAGCGAGCCGCCGCGTCCAACTTCTCAGGCGCGGCGGTTTATCGGAAGCGGCTCCCGCCCCGTTCAGCCGTGAAGGATCATGCTGAAGACGCTCCACGGACTGCCGCTCCAATAAAGGCTGCGCTCCAGTCGCAGAGCAAGGGCTCCCCCTTGCCCTCCAGCGTGGATATCTACGCCCTCACCCGCCGCTCCATAAAGTTCTCTTTCATTTTTACGACTCCCTTCTGTCCTTGGACCCTTTTTCTCAAGCAGAGCCGCTCATTTTCATACTATAATCAGCAGTACGCAAATACAACTTTGCAATTTCTAACGACTTAAAAAGGAAATTCCATCGTTGTAATCCACGATGGGGGTCATGTTCAATACAAATGTACCGCCCGCAAGTACCACAAATATATTGTGTGTGATTTTCTAAACAATCCAATGGATTTAACAATGGCGTTTTTCTATTTTCACTCCCTTTGCAACTTTCGATTTATTACATATAAGCATTCGCAAAAAATATTACTATGAAACTACTTACTTTCTCTGCGAATTTTAATCAGTTTTAATACATCATCATAAACACAATCACTATTTTTGATATCTATCATCAACCACCTTTGTGAGTTTCCTTCTTTAGTTGTATTATAAATTTCTTGGATTTCTTTAGAAAGAGTAGGAAATAATTTATCAAATTCATCTTGCTCTTTAGCACCTATTACAACCAATACGGTAATATACCCCTGTTTTGGATATATTGCGCAAAGACTTTTACCTGCCTTTCTTAGTTTTATATTCCAACCCTTAAGCCAAACATCTTTGCTATACTCTATTTTGTAAAGTGCTTTATATTCCGATTGTATAAAATTGAAAATCTGGTTAAAGACATCATTGCCTATATATTCTTCGATTTCCATCATTGTCGGTTGATGATTTATATCTTTTAAATCTATCATAAGAGCCCTCCTTCAAAATGATTACTTGTTACCTGCATTTACTCCTCGTTAACATCTCTTGACAAGGGCACACAGCTCATAGTCAAGTGTGATGAATAGTTGAAAGTCAGATTTTCCACTCAATGGCGACACATTCACCCGTGGCGCGGATTTGAGAAATAAGGCTGTCGGCCACCAGCCGCCTGTCATCGAAATCAATCTCTTCCCAGCGGTTGAGATACACCGATAACCGCTCGATCTGTTCCGGCGACATACTTTCCGCAGACAGGTCCGCGATTTCCTTTGACAGCGTTTGCCGCTGTGCGTCCAATTCCTCGATCTTGGTGTTGGCGTAGGAGATTAAAACCGCGCTGGCCCCGGTCAATGGAGTTGCTGATCCGGCTAATCCCCACGCCCTCGGCCCGCGCAAGGTCGGCCCTGCTGATGCCGAGTATGTAGTGGGCGTAGACGCGCCGGGCCTGGACAGGCGGGAGTTGGTCAATGGCCGCATAGAGGACGGCCCGGTTTTCCCTGTCCTCCATCACCTGCTCCGGGGTCAGCGGGGGAAAGGTAGTATTGACCCCGGGGTTTCCCGGGCCGTTTCATGTGTCCGGCCTCCGGGTCTGTCCGACTGACCCGTTTCTTCGTCCGCCGGGTGTCTTTTTTGATCTGCCTCGTCCGTTTTGCCCGCCGTTTCCCCGTCCGCCGTTTCAGTTCTTCCAGGCCCTCCTCCTCATAGGCGTCCAGCCGTTTCCAGTAGTTCCCGGCCTCCTCCCGCACGTCTACCGTCTCCTCTGAACCGCGGGAGGCGTTGGCCTTCACATGGGTGGAGTCCGTCACTGCCAGCCGCCCACTTACCAGGTCCTTTTCCACACACTGCCGTACCACTTCCTCAAACAACCGCCGGAACACCTTCCGAAACGCGGGTTTCCGCCGCCGCAGCTGGCTGATCGTACTGTGATCCGGCACCCGTTCGTCCAGGTCGATACCCAGATACCAACGAAATGCATTGCTGTCCGCGCACCGCTGCTCTATCTGCCGTTCTGATGGGATTCCATATAGAAAACCCAGCAAAAGATACTTTACCATTATTACCGGGTCAATGGGCGGACGGCCATATCCCTGACTGTACAGATGCGCTGTTTCCTTGTATACAAAAGACAAATCCAGCGCCGTTTCCAGTTTCCGCAAAAAATGATTTTGTGGCACCAGATCTTCAATCGTCACTAAGTGATATTTCAGTTGCATATCCCCGCCCCCCTTTGTTCTAATTATATATAACATATTTTAGGCGTTTTTGCAGCTACTTTGTCAACAGCCCCACGATGGCCAGAAGTGACAGGAAACGACAACGCCCGCACAGCGTTGTACTGTTCGGGCGCACAGATACCAGCCGCCGAAACAACGGTTTTTTTATTTCCCGTTGGGCGGTGAATTTTATTGTGCGCACAAAAGCCGAGCATTACTTTATTTTTCACTGTAACGCTCAAACATAACCGTGTCACATAATGGTTTCCGTTCAGTCTGATGACGGTCTGGACTTAAAAAGCCGTTTGCAGGATAGCCCAGTATTAGTAATGCAGTCGGCTCTATATATTCTGGTAAATCAAACTTCTTTCTGATAATGGCAGGATCAAACAGGCCGACCATTACACTCCCAAGCCCCAACTCTCTTGCCTCTAACATCATGTGATCGCAGACAATACCGATGTCCAAATCGCCGGAACATTTGTTGTCAAAAGGACGTATCAGTTCATTTCGCCTGTCCCTGCAAACGATTAGGACACAAGGCGATCCAAAGGTTTTGTATGCGTTCTGAACTTTTAAGAGGTTTTCCGGTTCGCGGACAACGATAATTCTTTGCGGTTGGCGATTACAAGCACTTGGGGCTACGCGACTTGCCGATAATACTTTTTGTAAATCTTCTTCCGATATGGGAGTATCGTTAAAGCCTCTTGTAGTACACCGGCTCTTGGCCAAATCTAAAAACTCCATTTTCTTTTCCTCAAAATAAGAATGATTTATCTCATTCTTATTCTATCACAGTCTGGCAGCCATGTCAACAAATACGAATAAAATTTCTTGTTTTTGTTGACCTTTTAATGCTTCCCCGCTATAATAAAAAAACGGAGGAGGGTTACGATGACAAAGACAAGAGTGCCTACACAAAAACGGTCAATAGAAAAGCGTCAGAAAATAGTAAAAGCGGGTTTTGATCTTTTCTGCGAAAAGGGCTACTATAAAACAAATACTGCTGAAATTGCCAAATACGCCGGTGTATCAACCGGGGCATTATATAGCTACTTTGAGGATAAACGGCAAATCTTTATAGAGGCATTTCAGCAGCATCTTGATGCAATTTCGTCTGAATTATTACAACAGCTTATCAGTTTACCAGAGGTTCTTGAATTGTCCACATTCATTGAAAAGTGGATAGAGGGCTATATTAATCTATACGCTAAATCTAACCATGCACTTGTCCAGTTGCGTTTAGTGATAGTAGACGATAAAGAAATCAATCATCACTTTTCTGCCCTTGAGAATACCTATTTCTCGAATATAGCCGATATATTAAAAACCAGAGGGATTATTTGTGCTGACCTATTTGAAAAAGTATATATTTCTTGTATTTTGATTGACTCGCTACGGCAGGAAAAAACATCTTTTTCACATAATGGGTTAGATTTTGAAATCATCAAGAAACAGGTCAAACAGAGTATTTTTCAAATGCTATCGACTTGATTGTAAGTCTAATACGAAATTAAATACTACTAAAATATAAAATTTTGTTTCGTTCTCATATTCACCTCTGAAATGAAGTAGTATGATGTTTCATTGCATAGAAAAGACACTCTATTTCAAGTGTCAGTTTTCCGTAATTCCGTATTTCTTTGTATAAGTCGTTAAATAAGGTTCTTTCATTTGTTGTAAATTGTTTCTTTTTCTTTTATTTGTTTCGCTGATAGATATAGTGTTTATGAGGATATTCTCGTTTTTTGCCTTTTTTAGTATGAAAAAAGGGGCATCGTGGAACGGAGGTTCCACGATGCCCCTTCTTTTTTGACTCATTTGTCGGCTGTAACATTGTCCGCGCCGCGGCTCAGTCCACCAGTTTGTCCAACTCCTTGATGTGCTCCGTCTCGTTGGAGGTCTTGTGATTGGCCTGTTTCGCGTAGAGATTGACCGCCGTCTGGGACTTCTTGATCGGCTGCATGGTTCCGGCGCCCGCCACACAGCCGCCGGGACATGCCATGCCCTCCAGCAGGTAGCCGGGATATTTCCCCGCAATGGCGGCACTGAGCATTTTGCGGCACTCCCGCAGGCCTTCGGCGCTGGTCACCTGGATTTCCCGGTCAGGATGCCGCGCCTTGATGACATCCACCACCGCCTGAGCCACGCCGCCTGAGACCGCAAAGTTCCGTCCGTCGGCGGAGGCGTCGTTAACGCCGTTGGGGTCCTCCTCAATGGTGGTAAGATCCAGATGCTTGGCGTCAAAAATCCCCGCCATCTCCTCAAAGGTGAGCACAAAGTCCACCTCGCTGCGCACACTCTTGCGCATGGCCTCCAGCTTTTTGGCCGCGCAGGGCCCGATGAATACCACCTTGGCCTTTGGATGCTCATGCTTGATCAGGCGCGCGGTGAGGGTCATGGGTGTCAGGGCCATGGAGATGCAATTAGCATGGTCAGGAAAGAGTTTTTTTGCCATGGCGGACCAGGCCGGACAGCAAGAGGTCCCCATAAAGGGCAGCTCGTCAGGGACCTCTTTGATGAAATCCTCGGCCTCCTGGGTGGCGCACAGGTCGGCGCCGATGGCCACCTCAAAGACGTCGGCAAAGCCCAACTGCTTCATGGCGGCCCGGAGCTTGCCCGGCGTCACTTTGGGACCGAACTGGCCCACAAAGGCGGGGGCCACCGCTGCGTAGACCCGTTCACCGGACTGCATGGCCCGGATGACCTGGAATATCTGGGACTTATCCGCAATAGCGCCAAAGGGGCAGTTCACCAGACACATGCCGCAGGAGACGCATTTGTCATAGTCGATCTCCGCCTTGCCGTTGGCATCGGAATGGATCGCGTCCACGCCGCAGGCCACGGCGCAGGGGCGCTGCTGGGTAATAATGGCGTTATAGGCGCACACCTCGGCGCAGCGACCGCACTTGATGCATTTCTCCTGATCGATATGGGAGCGGCCGTTGTAGCGGTCCAGCTTGATGGCGTCCTTGGGGCAGACCTCTTCACAGGGGTGCGCCAGGCAGCCTTGGCAGCCCTCCGTCACCAACAGGCGCTTTTCCGTACAGCCGTTGCAGGCAAATTTGATCACATTGATGAGCGGGGGCGTATAGTAGGTCTCAGGCTGATCCGCCGCCTCGATGTTGTCCGACAGAGGGGCATGTTCCGCCGCGCTCCGGCAGGGAAGGCCCATCGCCAACCGAAGCCGCTCCCCCACGATGGCCCGCTCCAGGAACACATCGTTTCGAAAGTTGCCCACCTCGCCCGGAATGATCTTGTAAGGGAGGGCCTCGATCCTCTTATCCACCGGCCACTCAGTATGATAGGCCATTCGGGCGACCTCACGAAAGATCCTGTGCCGGATCTCCTGGATTCTGGTCTCTACACCTCGCATCTTCTTTCTTCCCCTTACCTTATAAATTGGCACTACCAGCATACCGCAAATGCGCACGCCTGTAAAGCATCAACTTGCTAAAATTTTTGGTATCGGCCTTGGTTTTCTTGTTAATTTCCGGCCCATATGCTACAATTTTACTGCATCACGGCGCGCTTATCCTTAGGATGCCGCAATTGTCCAATTTCAAACCAGGAGGTGAGCCCATGCAGGTCGTCGACCTCACCCATTTTCTTTCACAGGGTATGCCGGTCTACCCCGGTACGGAGGGCCCCAGATTCGAGTCGGCGAACACCTATGAAAGAGATGGTTTTCAGGAGACACGCATGACCATGTACACCCACACCGGCACCCACGTGGACCCGCCGGCCCACCTGTTCCCTGGCGGCGCAACGCTGGACCGTCTCCCCATCACGCAGTTTGTCGGCACTGCTCTGGTCATCGACTGCACCGATCTGCGGGAGGGCGGCCGGATCGCCATGGATCGCGTTGAACGCCGCAGGGCCGATGCCGATATGGCTGAATTTCTCCTCTTCCGCACCGGCTGGGACCGATACTGGGGAGACCCGCGCTATTTTGGGGACTATCCCTGCATCGGCGACGACGTCGCGGAATACCTCGTCCAGAGCCGCAAAAAGGGGGTTGGCCTCGACACCATCGGCCTGGACCCCATTGCGGCGGCGGCCCTTCCCCTTCATAAGAAGGTGCTGGCGAACAATGCCTTTGTCATCATCGAAAATCTCACGAATCTGCACCTTGTGGGACACAGCCTCTTCACTCTCTGCGCCCTGCCTCTCAAGCATGTAGGAGCTGATGGCTCTCCCATTCGAGCCATCGGACTCATCGAGGATTGAGCCTTCCCAAATACGAAAAAGACGCGCCGCCAGCATATGCTGGCGGCGCGTCTTTTTCTGCCTGATGATCGTCGCGGAGGGCATGCGTCTTTTTCCTTACATTATAATAAGGGAGGGTAACGGCACTTACTCCTTGCCCATCCGGCGGGCCATTTCCTTCACAGCGAAGGTGATGACGTCACCGGCGTAGGTGCCCGCGCCGAAGCCGGCGTCAAAGCCCAGCTCCTTGGCCAGCGCGTGGGTAATGCGTGCGCCGCCACAGCACAGGATCATCTTGTCACGGACGCCCTCGGCCTCGGCCAACTCGATGAACTCCGTCATGTTCTTGATGTGGACATCCTTCTGGGTGACGGTCTGAGAGATCAGGGCCACATCAGCGTGAAGCTCCTGACACTTCTGGAGGAACTCCTCGTTGGGGACCTGAGAGCCGAGGTTATAAGCCTCGATCATCTCGTACCGCTCCAGGCCGTAATGGCCGGCAAAGCCCTTCCGGTTCATGATGGCGTCGATGCCCACGGTATGGGCATCGGTGCCGGTGGAGGCGCCCACCACCACGATCTTACGGCCGATGTGCTCCCGGATATATTCGTTGGTCTCCTCCATCTCCATGGCTTCATCGGCCACGGTGAGGACCTCGATCTCGTTGTAGTTGACGCTGTGGGTCACTGCGCCGTAGACCACATAGAAGGTAAAGGTCTCATCCAGCTTCTGGTGCAGGGCCACGTTGGGGTCGGCGATCCCCATCTTCTGGGCCATCTGCACGGCAGCGGCCTGTCCCTTAGCGTCGTCCTTAACAGGCAGGGTGAAGGACATCTGCACCTTGCCGTCGTTCATGGTGTCGCCATAGGGGCGCAGCTTGGTGAGATCCAGGGTGGTGTCCAGGTCTTTGTCTCTGATTTGATACAGTCCGGAACTCATTTGGAAGCGCCTCCTTTCATCATGGGCTCCATGAAGGGATTGCGGTACCCGGGCGCCTTCTGGAACACGCCATCCAGGCCCTTGCCGCCGTCGCGGGGCCGCTTGATGTCGGCAAAAATGCCCTTCTCCAGCGTCTCAAAAATGCCGAGCTGCTCGATGTCCCCCAGCAGATTGGTGGCCTTGGTGAGGACCTCGTTGGCACGGGTCTGCATAATACCGCCCTCTTTGAAGACGATCTCGCTTCCCAGGTCCTTCATGGTGCGGAAGATATACTGGGCGTTCTGAATGGCCAGGAAACGGTCGGAGAGGAAGGGCGTATGGATGGCCTCGGTCATCATGCCCAGCAGATGGATCTTCTGGTCGGTGAGGATGGTGACGATATTGAAGAGGGCATCCTGCACATGGCCGCGGAAGATGTTGCCCGTCATAAACTTCGTGGGGGGCATGTACTTCAGGGGAGCCTTGGGGAAGATCTCCCGGGCCATCTCGGCCTGCGCCAACTCATAGAGGAAGCCGTTCTCCACATCGGGATCGATCTCAAAGGCGTGGCCCAGGCCCATCTGCTCCTCGGGTAGGCCGGCACGGAGGGCAAATGCCTCGTTGAGGAACTGGGAGGCCAGCACGGTATGCGCCTCCTCCACGGCGTCGGCCGTCGTGAGGTAGTTGTCCTCGCCGGTGTTGATGACCACGCCGGCATAGGCGTTGATCGCACGGGAGAAGGACTGGTCCACCAAGGTCCGCTGCATATTGATGTCGCGGAACAGAATGCCGTACAGGGCGTCGTTCAGCATCACATCCAAACCCTCGAAGGCACCCATGGCGGCGATCTCGGGCATACAGAGGCCGGAGCAGTAGTTGCACAGGCGGATGTAGTGACCCAACTCCTCGCCTACCTTGTCCAAGGCATCCCGCATCAGGCGGAAGTTTTCCTGGGTGGCGTAAGTGCCGCCGAAGCCCTCGGTGGTGGCGCCGTAGGGCACGTAGTCCAGCAGGGACTGGCCGGTGGTCCGGATGACGGCGATGACATCGGCGCCCTGACGGGCGGCGGCGGTGGCCTGCACGATATCCTCATAGATATTGCCGGTGGCCACGATCAGGTAGATCCAGGGGCCCTCTTTATCCCCGTACTTGGCCAGCAGCTCCTCACGGCGGTTGCGGCGGGCGGCGATCTTCTTCAGGCTCTCCTGCACCACGGGCTCGATGGCTTTGTCGATCTCAGCGTCGGAGTGGGTGGGCAGCGTGGTGAGGTCCAGGGACCCGTCGGCCACGGCCTCGGCAATCTCCTGGGTGGACTTGCCGGTCTCCACCATCGCATTTCCGATCCAGAACGTCACGCCCTGTCCCAGCGCGCCCTTGGCGGTGAGATGCTCCACCACCACGTTGGGCAGCGGCACCTCAAAGGAGTTGACGCCGTCGATGCCCAGCAGCCGGCACACGGTACGCTCCACGGCCACGGTGGTATGGCGGTCAATAAAGCGCTGCGTGTCATCGGCCACCTTGGAAGCATGGTTACGGGCCTGCTCCACAAGGTCAAAGTTCAAATTGAGCTTGGATTCCAACACATATCACTTCCATTCCATATATTTTTTACGCGGAAGGCGGGGAAAACGGATCGCCGCGCCGCAGCGCGGCGATCCGCCCTTTTCCCGATGCTTAGTGTTCTTCTCTCTTGTGGCGCTCCAGGTTGGCGGGCTCCATGGAGAGGGCTTGGCCGCGCTCGAGGCCGGCGACGCCCATCAGCTCCACCTTGCGCTTGCCCTCGCGCTCAGCCTTGCAGTACTCGCACTGGCAGGTCTCCTCATAGTGCTCGGGCTCAGTGTAAGTGGTGATGACGCCCTCGTAGTTGCGGAGGATGACCTTATGCGGAGTCTGGGAGATGACATACTGCGGCATGACGGGAGTCTTGCCGCCGCCGCCCGGGGCGTCCACCACGAAGGTGGGCACACAGTAACCGGAGGTGTGGCCGCGGAGGGCCTCAATGATCTCGATGCCCTTAGAGACGGGAGTACGGAAGTGCTCCAGACCCATGGACAGGTCGCACTGATAGATGTAGTAGGGACGCACGCGCATCTCGACCAACTGGTTGACCAGTTTCTTCATGGTAAAGACACAGTCGTTCACCCCGGCCAGCAGTACGGACTGGTTGCCCAGAGGCACGCCGGCATCGGCCAACATGGCGCAGGCCTTCTGCGCCTCGGCGGTGATCTCCTGGGGATGGTTGAAGTGGGTGTTCAGCCAAATGGGATGATACTTCTTGAGCATGGCACACAACTCGGGCGTGATGCGCTGGGGGCACACCACAGGAGTACGGGACCCCAGACGGACAATCTCCACATGGTCGATCTCACGCAGACGGGAGATGATGTACTCCAGCATATCGTCGGAGAGCATCAGCACGTCGCCGCCGGAGAGGAGAACGTCGCGGACGGTGGGCGTATTGCGGATATACTCGATACACTTGTCGATCTGCTCTACAGGCACGCTGGTGTCGTGCTGACCAGCAAAGCGGCGGCGGGTGCAGTGACGGCAGTACATGGAGCACTGGTCGGTGGTCAGCAGCAGCACGCGGTCAGGATAGCGGTGGGTGAGCCCGGGCACAGGGGAGTCGGAATCCTCGTGCAGAGGGTCCAGCAGGTCGGCGCAGGACTGATGCAACTCCTTGGCGGTGGGGATGGCCTGCTTACGCACGGGGTCATGGGGATCGTTGGGGTCGATCAGAGAGAGGTAATAGGGGGTGATGGCCATACGCAGGGTGCCCAGGCAGGCCTTGACGCCCTCCTCCTCCTCGGGGGTCAGCTCGATGTACTTTTTCAGGTCCTCCAGGGTCTCGGCCCGGTTGGCGACCTGCCAGTGCCAATCGTTCCAGTCGGCGTCGGACACGTTGGGGAACAGCTGTTTACGGCGAGACTCGTTGGTAAACTTCATGGTAAGTAAACCCCTTTCATGACTCAGGCCGCTATGGCCTGCAATTCCAAAATCAAGAGATTGGATCCCGTCTTACAGATACTTCTTCTCGAAGTAGGCCTTCAGTTCGGGGTTCTCACGCAGCTCGGCCAGCGTGATCTCGGCATGGCCCTTGGTATAGCCGTTGCCCACGATCATGGTGACGTCCTTGCCTACACCCTCGGCGCCCAGGGCGGCCTTGGCAAAGTCGGTCGCCATGGAGAAGAAGTAGACGATGCCGTTGTCGCGCACGGGCAGGATGGCGCTCATCTCGCAGGCGGGCACGTTGACGATGAGGATGGAGACGTCGTACTCCTTGCCGTTGTTGGCGGCCAGGGATTTCTCCAGCACATCCATGGGGTCGGTGGCGGAGGCGACAATGGCCTCATGGCAGAGGTGCATGCTCTTCAGGAGGTCGGCATCGGCCTGACAGATGACCAGCGCCACCACTTTGCCGGTGGGGCCGACGCGCTTCATGGCTTCGTAGCAGCACATCATGCCGCCCTTGCCTGCGCCGCCGAGGATCAGCACGCTGTCGCCGGCCTGGACCAGTTTGGCGGTCTGCGCGGGCGCACCGGCCACGTCCAGAGCGGCCAGCGCCAGCTCTTCGCTCATATCGTCGGGCAGCTTGGCATACAAGCCGCTTTCAAACAGGATGGCCTGGGCCTCGACCTCAACGCGGTCGATCTCAGGGTGAATTGCTTTGATTTTCCCGATCTTCAGGGGGGTCAGGGACAGGGAGACCAGAGAGGCAATCTTATCGCCCACCTTCAGGTCGATCTTACCCTGCAGATCCTCGCCGATCTCCTTGACCGTACCGATGAACATGCCGCCGGAGCCGGTGACGGGGTTCTGCATCTTGCCGCGCTCGTTGACGATATCCAGGATCATCTGCTCGGTCTTGCCCAGGTCCTTGCCGCAGGCCTCATAAATCTGGGTAAAGGAGGCGGAGTCGATGTTCAGGGCGGAGACGTCACAGAGGATCTCGTTGGAGTAGCACTCCATGGTATTGTCGATCTTCTTGGCGGCCTGGGTCATAAGGCCCTTGGGCTCAATCACGCGGTGGACACCATACTTATTGCCTTTTTTCTGCATGTTTTGACCTCCATTTATCTGTTTGGGGACCAATCTGGTTTGGGAATTGTGGGATTGGAATTTTTGGTTTGGGTTTTGGGAATTGGAATTGTGGGATTGGTTTGGGTTTGGAATTTGGGAATTTGGTGGACGGGGTGAAAACGCGGGTCCCCATATCGCGCCCGCCCGGTCCGGGATTGGGAAAAATGGGAAATGGGAATTGTATCAGAAACTCAGCCCAGGCTGAGAATCTTACGGGCCTCGGCGGGATTGGCGACGGGGCGCCCCAGCAGGTTGGCCAGCTCAACCACCCGCGCTACCAGCTCGCCATTGGATTTGGCGAGGACACCCTTGGAGAGATATACCGTGTCTTCAAAACCCACGCGGACGTTGCCGCCCATGGGAATGGCCGCTGCCGCCAGCTCGTAGGCAAAGCGACCGATACCGGTGGCGGTCCAGGTGGACCCGGCAGGAATGGCGTTCACCAGCCACTGGAGATTGCCGGCGGTAGCGGGGGTACAGCCGCTGACGCCCAGGACAAAGTTGAACTGCATGGGGTCGCCGGGGACCAGTCCCTTTTTCGCCATCTTCAGGATCGTGTCCAGGTGACCCATCTCAAAGCACTCGTACTCGGGCTTGATGTGGTTTTCCAGCATGCGCTTGCCGAAGGCCCGCATGGTGGGCATATCGTTCATGAACACGTCGTCCCCGAAGTTGCAGGTGCCGCAGTCCAGCGTGGCCATCTCGGGGAAGAGCTCGGTGGGCTGGAGCCGCTCCTCCGCCGTCATGCCGACTGCGCCGCCGGTGGACGGGATGAGGATCACGCCGGGGCAGGCTGCCTTGATGGCATCCATGACCACCCGGAACCGCTCCCGGTCCTGGGTGGGCGTGCCGTCGTCCTCACGGACGTGCACGTGAATGACCGCCGCGCCCGCGTCAAACGCACTCTTGGCCTCCCGCACCATCTCATCGACGGTGTAAGGGACGGCGGGATTGTTTTCCTTGGTGACCTCGGCGCCGCAGATGGCGGCGGTGATGATCAGTTTCTCCACGAGATCGCTCCTTTCTTATCGGGCAATGCGCTGCTTGTCCTTGGGCACCACACAGGTGCCGGAGGCGCGGCAGACCACGACAGGCTCGGCCAGCACATCGGCGGCGGAGTCGTTGATGTCGGGGCGGGAGATGATGACCTTGCGGGCCTCGAAGGTCATCTTCCGGGAGGTATTGCCGATCTTGGTGATGGTGCCCTCAGCCTCGATATAGTCGCCGGCATAGACAGGCGCCAGGAATTCCACGTTGTCGTAGGCGCAGAAAAGGCCCTCATCGCCGTCGCATTTGATGAGCAGCTCGGTGGCCACATCGCCGAAGAGATGGACCATGTGAGCCCCATCCACCAGATTTCCGCCGTAATGGGCGTCCTTTGCGCTCATGCGGAGCCGGAGCAGAGATTTCATTTCTTCCATTGGTAAGCCCTCCCAAATTTAAAAATTTTTATGTAAATCTTATTGGACCCCAAAAAACAACAAGCGCCGCCCGCTTTCCGCCCAAAGGCGGAAAACGAACAGCGCTTCATGACGCAGAATAAAAAGGCGCACTATTTACATCCGGGAAATCACCCGCATGTAAATAGCGCACCATGTAGTCATGACACTCCGTACGCACTGAGCGTACGACGCAGGAGTAGTACCCAACAGCGTCCCTACCCCTTCGGCGGTGGTCCCATTCCCATCGTTCATCGGGCCTGCCAACCCTTTGCATTACGATGCTACCTGGCGCACCGCGCCTCTATTCACCATATTATTAAATTGTTGTTATGTACTTTTAACAAAATCTATTATAGCACGCCGTTTAGGTTTGTCAACTATTTTTTGAGAAAATTTCCATAAGGTCCGGTTCCAGGTCCAGAAGCCTACAGACTCTAAGCGCGTCGCGGGGACATGGTTCCCCCGGCTCGGACTCGATGAGGTGGTAATCCATCAGTCTGGAGAGGCGGTCCAGCGGCGCCTCGTCCTTCCGGATGGCGGCGGTATCCAGCGCCCCCAGTCCGGCCACCCGGTAGTGCCGCCTGGCCGCGTCGGAGACTCCGTCATAGTGGGTCGTCAGAAGCGCCACGCAGTTGAGCCGGCCCAGATATTCCACCAACGCTCTGGCCAGGGCCGCGCCCTCCCGCGGATTGGTGCCCCGGGCAAACTCGTCCAGCGCCACGTAGAAAAATTTGCCCTTTTCCTGCCGCAGCACGTCGCCCAGCGCCGCCACCTCGGCTCCGAAGGAGCTCAGGCCCTGCTCCACGGACTGGCGGTCCGTGCAGATGAGGGAGACGCTGTCGAACAGCGGCGCCGAAAAGGCCTTTGCGAAGGCGAAAAAGCCGGTCTGCGCCAGCAGGAGGTTGAGGGTGAGGCTCTTCATGGAGACGCTTTTGCCGCCCATATTGGCGCCGGTGATGACGGTGGCCCCCTGCTCCAGTGTGAGGGAGACCGATGTGAATTCGCCGCCCCGCTCCTTCAAGTGGTCGGCCACCTCGGGATGGATCATATCCACCGCCACCACCCTTGCCTCCGCAGTGATGGCCGGGCGGCAGCAGCAGAACCGCCTGGCCAGCTTCGCCTTGGCCAGCACCAGATCCAGCCGCCCGATGTCCTCCATGGTGGAGAGGAAGGTGTCCCTGTCCCGAAGCAGCGCCATGGTCAGCCGCTTTCTCGCCTCCAACTCCAGGCGGTCCTCCTTGAGCACCAGCTCCCGGCGGCGGGCCATCAGATCATCCCGGCCCTTTTTTTCCGTCTGCCGAAGGGCGTTCTCCACCAGGGCCTTCTCCTCCCGGACCCGCTCCAGAGCGGGCTCAAAGGCATTTTCCACGGAGAAGGCGGGCAGCCTGCGTCCGCTGGGGTCCAGCAGATTCAGTGCGGCGTCCATGGGCCGGATCTCCAGCCCCTCCAGCCGGGGCAGCTTGCCGCACTCCTCCGCCAGGCGCTCCAGATAGATCAGGAAATGCTTGACCTCAAACAGCTCCACCTCGTCCATGGGCGCGCTGGTGGGCCGCTTGAGGGAATTGCGGATATCATGGAACTCGGACAGGATGTGGATGATGCTCTCCAGCAGGACGGAACCCTCCCCCATCAGATTCAGTAGGGTATCCACGCGGGAAAACTCCGCCTCCAGCTTGTCCTGTTCTCCGGGACCGTACCATTTGGGATTGCGCACCAAGGCGTGGCCGAAAGGCGAGGCGGGCTCCACCCGGGTCATGACCCAGCTATAGCCGGTGTCCTCCTTAAGCTGCGAATTCAGTTTCATGTATATTCACCTCAAAAGCATTCTATTTCGGTCCGGAAAGGTCAGTTTTCTCCCTTCACGTTCACCACGGGTACCGTGACCACGCTGCGCAGCGCGCGCAGAAGCTCCGCGCCGTCCAGATGCTTGCCATAGGCCGACCAGGGGTTGGCGGTGACGGCTGCGATGGTCAGCTTTTGACGCACCAGCAGCTCCCCGCCGCAGCGATGAAAGGTCTCGGTGGAGGTGCGGTCGCAGAGGAAATGGGTGGCATCCGGTGCCGCCAGCACAATGGGTGCTCCGCGCCGCGCCAGAGTGCGCAGGGTGGGCCCGGTGACACCGCCACCGATCCAGAGCACACACTTCTCCCGCGGCAGTTCGTGCCACCTGGGCTGTCCGTTTTCCTCCAGCGCCAGCGGGAGGCGTTCCCCCTCCAAGGTATACAGGGCGTAGCGGGCGGTCTCCCGACTCAAGGCCGACCACAGCCCCGTGTGCTCCGCCTCCGGTGTGGCAAAAAGCCGGCAGGTATGGGCGGTCTCGGCGGCGATGGCGGAGACACCGCCATCCATGGATGCCCCCACGCACAAAATAGCACAGGCGCCGGGCTCCGCACCCGCCAGGGATTTTCGCCCCGCAGCCCCATCGATGAGGACCCGCCTGGCCCCCATGGCGCGGAAGGTATGGGACAGCGGCGCCAGTTGGTTGACAGCGGAAGGACCGGCCAACTGGATAAATCCATCGCTGAGCGCCCGGAAAATCCCCACCGCCCCCAGCGGCGTCATCACATCGGTGACTCCCTCCACTTGGAGGGTCGTGTCACACAGGGGGAGCATTCCCCGCGCGGTGGCGAACAACGTGCCCTCGGGCACCCAGATTTCCGGCTTCTCCGTGCCGGTCACCACATCGGTGCGCTCCCCGTCCCGGCCCACCGAGGTCATGGCCAGCACCTCCCCGGACAGCTCCTCGATGAGCCGGCACATGGCCGTGGTCTTGCCGGCATTCTTGCACAGGCCGATGATCGTAATGGTAGGCGCATCCCCCACCAGGGGGGCGAGCAGCGGCGTCATGGCAGTCCCTCCTTGTCGCTTCAATTGGTTCCAGTATCTCCATTATAGGGGGCCTTCGTCGGAAATGTCAATGCCTGCCTGCAGAGCCTTTTCAAATACATCGGAGGCCGGCTCCCTCTTCAGGTCCGGCCTCCAATGTACTTTTTTCACAGCATGAGCATGCTCATATCAGAAAAGATGCCGTCCTGTCCCTCCGCCCCGCCGCATACGCTTTTCGACCGCCGATCTCCCTGTGGGGCTTGACTTTTCCCCCAACCAAGTATATCATCGTCCGGACGGGCGGTGGGTTCGGCCGTCATATCTCCTGAAGGCCCCCTCTCCCCCACCCCACCGCCGATATCCCGCGCAGGCGCACAGGAGGCGTTTCCTATGTCCGACGTGATTTTCAACTGGGTTCCGGACCGCGGCTCTCCTCTCCCCCTCTACCGCCAGCTGGCAGATTATATCAGTGGAAAGATCGCTTGCGGCGACTGGGCTGTGGGTGACCGGCTCCCCGCACAGCGCGTCCTGGCCCAGCGGCTCGGCCTGAACCGCAGCACAGTGGTCCAGGCCATGGAAGAACTCGCCTCCTTCGGCGTGCTGGAGGCGGACTACGGCGGTGGGACACGGGTAGGGAGCAACACCTGGTCCCTGCGTATGGCCGGGGGTGGAATGGACTGGGGACGTTATCTGCATGCCGGTCCCTTCCCTGCAAATACCCCAACCATTCAAACCATATTCCGCCTGGAGTTCCAGCCCGGATATTATCGGTTGGGCAGCGGTGAGCCCTCCCCTCAGCTCTTTCCGCGGGAGGCCATCGGAGAGGCGCTGAGCAGAGCGGCGGCCCGTGCTCCCGCCCTTGGCTATCTGCCTCCCGCGGGGCTGCCGGAACTGCGAGAGGCCGTGGCGCACCGGCTGGAGCGGCGCGGTATCCGGCTCCCTCCCTCCTGCGTGCTCATTACCTCTGGGGCGATCCAGGCTCTTCAGCTCATTTCCGCCTCTATGCTCAAGTCCGGCTCCACAGTCTTTGCCGAGTCCCCCACCTATCTCAAATCTCTTCAGATTTTTCCGTCCGCCGGTGCCCGCCTGCAAGGGCTCGCCATGGACCGCGAGGGGTTGCGCCCCGGCGCGCTGCGTGCCGCGCTCACCCCCTGCGCCGCCCGCAGCGGCCTTCTCTACACCATCCCCACCTTTCAAAATCCCACCGGGACCACGATGCCACAGTCCCGCCGGGAGGAACTCTTTCAACTGTGTCTGGAGCGCCGCCTTCCCGTCATCGAGGACGACGCCTACGGAGAACTGTGGCTGGACGCCCCGCCCCCCGCTCCAATCAAAGCGCTGGACCGGACCGGCGGCATCCTCTATCTGGGCACGGTGTCCAAAACCCTTTCCCCGGGGCTGCGCCTGGGGTGGCTGGTGGGTCCGGAATCGGTCGTCCAGCGTCTGGCGGACGTGAAGAGCCAAACCGACTGTGGCACCAGTTCCCTCTCCCAGTGGGCCTTTCTGGAACTCTTGGAAAGCGGGGCCTATGACGCCCACCTGGCGGCGCTCCGCGCCGCGCTGCGGGCCCGCCGCGACGCCGCCGCAGCTCTCCTGACGCGCCGCTTCGCCTCCCTCGCAGACTATTTCCTGCCCTCGGGCGGATTCTATATCTGGCTGCGCCCCAGGCCGGAGGCCGCCACGGAGCGTCTTTTCCAGCGCGCGCTGGAGCGCGGGCTGCTGCTCCACCCCGGTACACTCTATGGCTTCGGCCGTACCAGCGCGCTGCGGCTCTCCTACGCCTATGAGAGCCCGGAGCGATTTTCCCGCGGGCTCGGGCTGCTGGCCGATCTTCTGGAGGGAAATTAGCGTCCGGAACATCTGCGAGTCCGTCCCGCACCTTGTCTTTTCCCTCCGTTCTGCTATAATGGTGCCTGCTGAATCAACTGCGCTGCGTTTGATCCGTTTGGCTGCAAGGAGGTCGATTACCATGGTTACATTGGCACAGCGTCTGGAAGAGCTGCGCACTGAGCGCGGACTGAGCCGTCCCGCCCTGTCCGCAGAACTGGGATTTCCCAAAAATGCGGTGGAAAAGTTTGAAACAGGACGACAAACCCCCACCCGCGAACAGCAGGAAAAAATTGCTTTCTATTTTGGCGTCTCCGCCTTTTACCTGCGCGGCGAGAGCAGTGACCGCACCCGCCAGGACAATTGGATGGACGCGGCCTATGCGGAGGAGCCCCCTGTCTCTGTTCCCACCCCGCCTCCCGCTGCGAGGTGTCCCAGGGAGAGCGCCGGCGAAACCCACGGTACCGTGCTGGACTCTCTCCTCTCGGGGAAACAGTTTCGGGATCTGCTCCGTGCGGCCGTGCTGGATACCCTCAGTTCTCCCGAGGGGCAGGAGCTGATCGCCAAAGCGGTCCGCAGGGAGCTCTCCAACCGCCGGTGAAGAGGCTGAAACGTCCTCTTCGCCTCCCAGCGCTTTCTTCGCTCAGTGCCCCCAGCGTGCAAGAGGCCGCGCACCCAACAGGTGCGCGGCCTCTTGCATTCACTCCGTGAGGAGCTCCCGCGCGATGCCGTCTGCCATCATGTGGACCTGATCAAAGTCCACATAGGGATTGTACAGGGCCTCCAGCTCGTCGTGCATAGCCTTGGCCTGGGCCAGGGACTCCACTGCCTCGTCCACCAAGGCGGCGGATACCTTGCGGGAAAATTTCAGTCTGGCCTTGCTGCGGTGCACCGCCTCCAGATCCGCCATTGCGTCCATCCTGATCCGGCGGTAAGGTCGTTTCTCGTAGGGAAGCGCGGGGCTGCTGGTGACAAAAGCCAGGGACAGGTCCGGCACAATGAGGTGCTCCAATCGGTCCGGCTCCATGGGCGAAGGACAGGCGATGACATCATGTCCTGCCGCCACCGCTCCGGCGAGCAGATGGGAGAGCATCAGGTGTCCCAGCCTGTAGGTGTCCGCAAGCTCGTAGACCCGTTTGCACAGCCGGTCCACCGTGCCGAATTCACAGAGGAGCCCCTTGTGCGTGACCGCGGACAGGAATCGCTGCTTCACTTTCCCGCTGTCCGTCCCGTTTCTGCGCACTTCCCGGGATAAAATACCCTTGGCACGCTTGGCAATTTTTGCTTCCACCGCCGGCGAAGCCGCAATGGCCCGCATGTCGGAGGATATCTCCGCCGCCGCGTCCAGGCAGCGGTAGGCGCGCTGATAGCAGGCCTTGTAGCCCTTCATCGCCTCCATGATCTCTTTTCGCACATCCCCCAGCCCCGTCCGGTCATAGCAGTCGCCCAGATTGACGTACCGCTCCACCACGCCGGGATATTTGGGCTCCACCACATGGGGCGCAGTGCCGTCCACGATGGCGGCTTTTTTCTGTGGGAGAACGATGGCGTCCAGGGACTCAGGGTCTCCGGAACAGGGTATGTACTCCACATCCAGTCCCCGCTCTTCCGCCTGCCTGGCCACCCGCTTCATCAGGGTGGACTTGCCGCAGCCGGGGCCTCCTTTCAGGATCAAAATGTCCGCCGCCTGAGCGGGGTCGATGAGCTGATCGTACAGCGAATAGAAACCTGCCGGGGAATTCGCCCCCAAATAAAATCGGACCTGTGGTTCCGTTGTCATTGGCCTACCCTCCAATACCGTTTCTACCACAAGGTATGCCGCATCGACCGCGGCGGTGCGGCCCAGCGGCGGCCTTTTCACGTTTTTTGCCGCTCAAACTCGGAAAAGCAGCTCTTTTCCCAGCCCGCGACAGTCTCCGGCCCTCTCTCTCATCAATGCTGCACCGCGTTTGCCCCCGTATGGCCGCCTTGCTATTTCGCCGGATTTACGGTAGAATATCCGCATGCAGTTCCACGCCCTATTGGAGGTGTTCGCCCTTGAGCTTTCTCTCTCCGGGATTTTTCCTGTTCTTTCCCCTGGTCACGCTGTTCTATTTCCTGCTGCCTCAGCGGGCCCGAAATCTCTGGCTTTTGGTGAGCAGCTGGTATTTTTACCTCTGTGCCGGCGCAGGCTCCTTTCTCTTTCTTCTCTGCGCCCTGACCCTTACCTACGCCGGCGCCCGCTTTCTGGAAGGGCAGTCGGGACGGGCCAGGCGTCGGGTCCTGACGCTCCTCCTCCTGCTGCTGTTTGGAACGCTGTTTCTATTCAAATACCTGGGCTTTGCTCTCTCCATGCTGGAGCGGCTCCTCTCCGCCGCAGGGCTGTCCTTTACCTCTCCTGCCCTGGAGCTCATCCTCCCCGCCGGTATTTCCTTTTACCTCTTCATGGCGGCCGGATATCTCATCGACGTCTATCGGGGGAACCGGCCTGCGGAGCGCAGCTTCCTTTTGTTTGCCCTCTTTCTCTCCTTCTTTCCCTACCTGCTCTCCGGCCCCATCGGCCGGGCGGACACCCTCCTTCCCCAATTCCGGGAACCCCACCGTTTCTCTTATGACGGCTTCCGCAGCGGACTGCTGCGCTTTTTATGGGGTGCTTTTAAAAAGCTGGTCATCGCCGACCGCCTAGGCATGTTGGTCACCACCGTATATGCCGCGCCGGATCAGTTTGGCCGCCTCCAGGTCATCGCGGCCGCTGCCGCCTTTTCCATTCAAATTTACTGCGACTTCTCCGCTTACTCGGATATGGCCTTGGGCTGCGCCCAGGTGCTGGGTTTCCGGCTGATGGAAAACTTCCGCACGCCCTACTTCTCCCGCTCCATCGGGGAGTTCTGGCGGCGCTGGCACATCTCCCTCTCCTCCTGGTTCCGGGACTACCTCTATATCCCTCTGGGCGGGAGCCGCAGAGGGCGGATGAGAACGTATGCAAATCTCCTCATCGTCTTTGCCGTCAGCGGCCTGTGGCACGGCTCCGCCCTGGCCTTTGTGGCCTGGGGGCTCCTCAACGGGCTTTATCAGGTGATCGGCGGTCTTACCGCCGATCTGCGCACCCGGGTGCGCGGCAGGTTGGGCCTGACGGAGGACGGCCGGCTCACTGTCCTGCTCCAAGTCGGGATCACCTTCCTTCTGAGCACCGTCGCCTGGGTCTTTTTCAAAGGCGGCTCCTTCACCCACGCCCTTTTTATCTTCCAAAACATGTTTACCGGCCCTTGGCTGACCCATCCCGTCACTGCCTGGGGGCTGGACCGGCCGGAGCTCGTCGTGGCATTTTTCGCTATTCTGCTCCTCCTGGCTGTGGATCTTGCCTCTCTTCGTGTGGACCTGTGGACCGGTTTTCTTCGCCTGCCCCGTCCCCTGCGCTGGGCTCTGGCGCTCTCTCTGACGCTGGCGGTCCTCATCTGCGGCATCTACGGCACCGGCTATGATCCCCAGGACTTCATCTATTTCAAATTTTAGGGGGCGGTGAAATGAATCGGAAAGCGGTTGTGCGGGAGTTCTGTTTCGCCGTGCTCTTTCTGCTGCTGGCCGTGCTTCTCATCGGGCTGACCTCCACAGCGCTGCGCCCCGTCCGCACCAACTACGGCGCCGTGTGGGGCCCCTATCTGGGGGAGCCCGAGGACAGCTTGGATTATCTCTGGCTGGGCAGCTCCTATGCCTACTGCGACGTCAATCCCGCCGTGATCTACGATGAAACCGGCCTGACCGGCTATGTGCTGGCCGGCCCGGAACAGACGCTCTCCCAGACCTACTGGTACCTCCGCCAGGCGCTGGAGACCCAGCGTCCGTCCGCCGTAGTGCTGGAAGCCTCCGCGCTCCATTTCGCCAAATATCAGAACTACACCCAGGTCAATGTGGGATACCTCCCCGCCGGCCTCAACAAGCTGGGGGCCGTCTTCACCGCCTCCGAGCCGGAGCTGCGCACCGGTTTGCTGTTTGACCTGTACTTTTACCACAGCCGCTGGAAGACCGCCACCTTCGGGGAGCTCCGGTCGGCGCTCGCTCCTCCCCTGGCCGACCAGTGCAAGGGCTATACCGCTGTGGACGGGGTTTTCGACGCCATCGGCGACGGACCCTTTCTCCGCGACGTTCAAGAGGAGGCGGTCTACCGTGCCAATCTGGAGGACTTGGGACGCATTGCTTCTCTCTGTGCGGACCGGGGCATTCCGCTGGCAGTGGTTTTTCACCCTACCTACAGTCAGCTTCCCTCTCAGGTCCGCGAGGCCATTCGGGCGGATGTGGCCGATCTGGATGCACATATCCGCTTTTTTGACTGGAGCGAGGAGGTGGAGGCAGCGGGGCTGGAGCCCTCTCTCCACTTTTATGACCCCGGCCATCTGAACCGGGCCGGGGCGGCGCTCTTTTCCGCTTGGCTGGGGGATTTCCTCACCGGTGAGATGGGGCTCGTTCCCAGACCTCAAACGGGAGAAAATGCCGCGGCCTGGGCGGAGACCGTCCGCTTCTGGCAGGAGGGCGGTCCTGCCGTCACGGAATGAAAAACGGCGGGACAGATGCTGTTTTTCACGCGCGTTCTGACGCTTTGTACCCGGGCGCCTCCGCTTTCAGGGCTGTGAGACAAAACGGCCACCCCCCGGCCGTCTCCTCTCGCTTTGCGCGGCAAAGTGAACAAAACGAGGCCCGGCTTTGATATGTACCCCCTTTACTGGACACCCAGTAGAGGGGGTATTATTATGCGGTACACATATGAGTACAAAAGGA
>NZ_JBCOAQ010000026.1:0-4211 GCF_040226735.1 Intestinimonas sp. RTP31139st1_F5_RTP31139_211217
CACCGTAAGGCCCCGCTCCAGATCACGGGTGGGCAGCTTGACCGGGCGCACGCCGGTCAGGGCCCCCCAGGGGGGCTCACGGCCCAGTGCGTCGGTGCCCGCCCGGTAAAAGGCGTTTTTCAGAACGCGCTGAAGCACACGGTCCTGTTCCAGCTGGCCGGCTTCGGGCCCCGGAGCCGGGGCCCGGGCATAGCGGCTGTAGACTGCGCCGCCGTCTGTGAGCACCGCGTGGGCGGTGACCTGCCGCGGACCCACGGAGAGGCGGAGGAGCAGCGCGTCCTCCCCGAAAAGGGGCGGCGCATCCGGATACTCCGGGCGTTCGCCGGGGAACAGCGTCAGCAGCATCTGCTCGGCGGCATATTTGTAATTGTGACCGTTCAGATAGAGCTTTACGGCTGCTCCGCCAGGGCCTCCATCAGATAGTAATTGCTTCTCCGCTCCGCGTCCAGGGTGGAGAGCCCTTCGTGGCCGGGGCAGACCCGATAGTCGCCGGCAAGCCTGCCCAGGCGGGCCAGGGAGGTCATGATCTCCTGATAGCTGCCTCCGGGCAGATCGGTGCGCCCGCAGGAGCCCCGGAACAGCGTGTCGCCGGTGAACAGGATGTCGCCGGTCTTCAGCACCACGGAGCCTTTGGAGTGGCCGGGGGTGTGGAGGACCTCCACAGTCAGGCCGCCCACCGCCACAGTGTCGCCCTCGTCGTAAAAGCGGAGGACTTCCCGGGGGAGCGGCGGGAACATGGTCGGGTTGACCCCTTCGGCGTCGGCGCGGTGGAGATAGACCGGCGTGCCGGGGAAGGCCGCTTCCAGCCCGGCCACGCCGCCGGTGTGGTCATAGTGGCCGTGGGTGAGCAGGATGGCCTTCAGGGCGAACCCGGCCTCCCGGATCATGGACAGGATATCATCGGGGTCCCCGCCGGGGTCAATCATGGCGCAGGCCTTGGAGGTCTCGTCCCCCAGCAGATAGCAGTTGGTGCCGATGGGCCCTACGGGCATGGTTTTGACGATCATAAGCACACGCTCCTCACATGTTGTCGGTATCAAACAGAATGGTCACCGGTCCGTCGTTGACGGAGGCGACCTGCATATCAGCGCCAAAGCTCCCGTGCTCCGGCGGAAAACCCAGCCGGCCGCAGGCGGAGAGAAACCGCTCGTAAAGGGGGACGGCCACATCCGGCTTGGCCGCGCCGGTAAAGCCGGGGCGGCGGCTCTTGGTATCGGCATACAGGGTGAACTGGGAGACCACCAGGAGGCGACCGCCTACGGCGGAGAGATTCAGATTCATCTTCTCGTTTTCATCCTCAAAGACCCGCAGGCCCACGATCTTGTCGGCCAGCTTGTCGGCCTGGGCCTCTGTGTCGTCGGGCCCCACGCCCAGCAGCACCAGAAAGCCGCGGCCGATCTCGCCCACGACCTCTCCCGCGATGGTCACCGATGCGGAGGCCACCCTTGTCACAACTGCTCTCATGCTTACGCTCCGTTCCGGGCGGCGGAGCCGCCCTGTATCTTTTTGTTATCGGTATTCCCGCTTCATCCCCCTGGCATACAGGGGGTCGAGGTCGAAGACGGCGATGTCGCCGGGCTTGCACTTGAGCTCGGTCACATCCACCAGCGTCTCCAGCGCCCCGATCTGGCCGATGACCATGGCCCGCTGGTCTCCGATGTGGACGGACTGTCTCCGGGTCCCCCACCAGTAGCGCAGCAGGGCGGCCAGGCCGCTCTCCCCGGGCCGCTGGGCGCCGAGGCCGTTCTGATATCCCACGGGCAGTACGGCCACCCGGGTGGGCTTTTTCATCGTGATCAGACGGCTGTTGCCCACAGTATGGCCCTTGGGGAGCCAGCGGATCTCCTCCAGCGTGGCCTCGCCATAGCCCACCTTCTGGAGGCCGTCGCCCCTTGTGCGTCGGCACCGCCCCAGAAAGGCGGAGGCCACCCGCACCGCATCCAGCCGGGCGAATTCGTAGTTCATCAGTGCGCTGGAGCCGGCGGCATGGATCACCCCGGTCTCGAACCCGGCGGCGTGGACGGCCTCCACCACCCGCTGGAACTCCTCTAACTGGGCGGACGCGCCCCGCTCTCCGCCCGCTGCGGCGTGCATCTGGGTATAGATGCCGGAGATGGCCACGTTGGGAAGGTAGCGGTACATGGACAGGATCTTGTCCGGCTCCCCGGAGAGAAACCCTCCGTAGCCCATGCCGGTGTCCACCTGAATGTGGGCCTCCACCACGGTGGAGCGGGCCTCCGCCAGGCCGTTGAGCGCAACGCCGGTGTCATAGGAGCCGATGGTACATACGGCGTTCAGGTCGATGAGCTGCTCCAGCTCCTCCCGGTCCGTCGTGGAGCGGAGCATCAGGATCTCCTCGTCCACAAAGCCGGCCTTCCGCAGGGCGGCGGCATCCGAGGGCTCGGACACGGCAAAGCGCCCGATCCCCTCCTCACGCAGGAGCTTTGCCATTTCGAGCAGGCCGGCCCCGTGGGCGTCTCCGGTGAGGACGGCGTAAATGGCGGCGGCGCCCGCCTTCTCCTTGATTACGGCGGCATTGCGCCGGATGGCTTCTCTCTCTAGTACCAGGGCTTTCACGGCGGGGCCTCCCTCCCAATTTTGAGCCGAAGCGACGATTGTACCTATTATATCACCCGCCGGTGGGCAACGTCAATGAAAGGGCGCGCCGGAGGAAGAGATGACCTTATCCGCCGGCGGCGCAGAAGCCCCGAAAGGACGGAGAAATCCTCCCAATGGACGGAGAAGCCGACCGGCGGGGGACTGCCGATTGACAGTTTTGAGAAAATGAGAGTATAATGAATACATTCCACATTACAAACGCAGGGGGACGGGATCCTATGAGCGGTGCGAACGATCAGATCAGAATCGTACAGGAGACGGTGGCGGGGAAGGAGATCACCTTTGCCCATGTGATCGGCGGGCCTGCGCCCATCATCTATCAGAAGCTGGGACTCAATCCCTCTGTGGATTACGGCACCTCCGCCATCGGCATCATGAATCTGACGCCGCCGGAGTCCGCGGTAATCGCGGCCGATATCGCGGTCAAGAGCGGAGACGTATATCTGGGCTTTGCCGACCGCTTTACCGGCACCGTGATCATCACAGGGGAACTGGCGGACGTCACCACGGCGCTGACGGAGATCGTGAATTACTTCCGGGATGTGCTGGGATACGTCGTGTGCAATATCACAAAGAGATAGGAAGTTCAGCTATGGGGAGCCGCATGACACGGGAGGAGTTCCTGGAGAGGGTGTTCTCCCGGAAATATGAAGAGCTGAAGGGGAAGGACCTGCGCCTGGTCCGGGTAAAGGTGATCGGAAGGGAGATTTCCCTGGCGCAGCTCATCGGCGTGTCCGAGACGAGGATCTATCAGAACCTGGGCCTCCACATCGGGACCCACCAGGGCGAGGACCACACCGGGGAATCCATCGGCCTGCTGCACATCACGCCGTGGGAGGCCACGGTGGCGGCGGCGGACATCGCCATGAAGAGCGGCGATGTGGAGCTGGGCTTTTTGGACCGGTTCAGCGGGGCGGTCATCCTTCTGGGCTCCCGGGCGGAGGTCAGGAGCGCCATGGAGCATGTCCTCGCGTTCTTCCGGCACGAGCTGCACTTCACCGTCTGCGAGATCACGGAGAGTTAAAGAGCGGATATGAAAAAATTATTTTTGATGGGGCGGAGCGAGGCGGGAAAGACCTCCCTGACCCAGGTGCTCAAGGGCGAAGAGCTCCACTACCATAAAACCCAGTACACCAACACGGGGGCCGATATCATCGACTCTCCCGGCGAGTACTCGGAGACCAAGCGGTGCGGACTGGGGCTGGCCTGCTTTTCCTTTGAGGCGGATGTGCTGGCCCTGCTGATGGCGGCGGATGAGCCCTTCAGCGTGTTTGAGGCGAACTGCCAGTGCTTTACCAACCGGCCGCTCATCGGTATTATTACAAAGATCGACTCCCCCTTCGCCAATGTTCCCATGGTGAAAAACTGGATGATCAATTCCGGCTGTGAGCGCATTTTTGAGGTGAGCAACATCACCCGGGAGGGAATCGGGGAGCTGCTCGACTATCTGAAGGAGGACCCCGTCAGGCTGACCCTGCAGCAGGCGAAGGACAGGCAGCGGCTGGGTCTTACAGAGTGGGAGGATGCCTCCCGATACGGTATAGCGTGAGAAAGGGCCGGGCGTTTTCCCAAAAAGGGCAAAAGGGCGGCCC